>DASXQN010000474.1:0-3371 GCA_036507155.1 Anaerolineales bacterium | reverse complement strand
CGGCTCGAGGAACTGCAGCGCGCGGGTTTCGGCGAGTCGTACGAGATGGCGACGATCTACTCGACGCTCGGCGACATCGACAAGGGCTGCGAATTGTTAAGTCGCGCGCTCACGGACTACTCGTTCCAGGTCAACTGGATGCGGCTGGATCCGCGCATGGATCCGCTGCGCGGACGTCAGTGCTTCGCGGAAGTCGAGAGTCGCCTGTACGTGGCCGGAGGCTAGTTGCTACCAGATCGCCACCTTCTTATCGCCGCTGTTGACCATGGCATCGCCTTCCTTGCAACCGAACGCCTTGGCGAACGCGTCGACATTGGTAGGCGTGCCGTTCGCGCGCACGCGATCCGGCGAGTGCGGATCGGAGGCGATGATCATCTTGGTGAGCTCCGGCGTGTATTTCTCGCGGTAAGCCGAAGCGAAGCCTAAGAAGAACCGCTGATCGCGGGTCATGCCGTCGGTCATCGGATCGGGTTTGCCGGCAACTGCTTTCTGGAAAGCATCGTAGGCAATGTTCAATCCGCCGAGATCGGCTATGTTTTCACCCAGCGTCAGATTGCCATTGACCTTCTCGGTCAGGCCGGTCGCCGCGGGATAGCCGTTGTACTGCGCGACCAGCTTGCCGGTCAGCGCCTTGAACTTGGCGGCATCTTCCTTCGTCCACCACTGCTCGAAATTGCCCGAGGGTCCGAAGCGCGCGCCCTGATCGTCATAACCATGTGTCAGCTCGTGACCGATGACCGCGCCGATGGCGCCGTAGTTCATCGCTTCGTCGGCGTTCGCGTCGAAGAATGGCGGCTGCAGAATGGCTGCCGGGAACACGATCTCGTTGCGCTGCGGATCGTAGTAGGCATTGATGGTCTGCGGTGTCATGCCCCATTCGGTCTTGTCCACGGGCTTGCCGATCTTGTCCAGCTCCCAACGGTTGTTGAAGGCATTCGCGGCGGCGACATTGCCGTAGTAGCTGTCGCGACTGGTAGCCAGGCCGGTCCAGTCGCGCCATTTGTCCGGATAGCCGATCTTGGTGTTGAACGCGGCCCATTTAACCAATGCTTTCTTCTTGGTGGCGTCGCTCATCCAGGTCAGGTTCTCGATGCGCGCCTTCAATGCATCGCGCAGGTTGTTCACGAGCTGCTGCATCTGCGCTTTCGAAGACGCCGGAAATGCCACTTCCACATAGCGCTGGCCCATGGCCTCGCCGGCGGAAGACTCGATGACGCCCAGGACGCGCTTCCAGCGCGGCCGCTGTTCCTTCTGGCCCTGAAGCGTCTTGCCGTAGAAATCGAAACGCTCGCTGACAAAAGCGTCGCTGAGATAGGGCGATGCATCATCCAGCAGCTTGAACCGCAGCCAGCTCTGCCACTGCGCCACGGGCACATCCTCGAGCATCCTGCTTACTTCTTGATGGAAGGCAGGAATGCCCAGCGAGAACCACTCCGGGGTCGCGACCTTCTGCGACTCGAAGAACTTCGTCCACGGGAAGTTAGGCGATAGCGTGTCCGCTTCGGCGATCTTCACCGGGTGGTAGTAGAGCTCCGCGTCGCGCGACAGCTGTTCACTGGACTTGGATACCTTCGCCAGCCTCGTCTCGAAGGCCAACACGGAAGCGGCCTGCTTTGCGGCCTCCGCGGGAGCCGTGCCCGAGAGCTCAAACAACTTTGCGATGTGCTTCTCGTAGGCTTCCCGAATCGGCTTCTTGTCCGCCAGCGAGTAATACGTGGAGTCGGGCAGGCCGAGGCCACCCTGGAAAGCCGACGCAATGTTCCGTGTGGAATCCTTGAAATCCGCTTGTGGCCCGAAGGCGAACAGCGGGTTCTCTCCGATGGCGGAAATCGTTCGCAGGTGCTCGGCAACAGAAGGTCCGTCGGTGAGCGCGTCGATGGCGGCGAGACGATCCTTGATCGGCGACATGCCCAGTTCGTTGAGCTTCTTGTCGTCCATGCCCGTAGCCCAGAAATCGCCGATGATCTTGTCGATGCCGGTGGCATTGGGTTCGGCGGCGATGTGTTCGGCCAGTTGCTGACGCACACCCAGCGAGCGGTTGTTCAGAACCAGAAATGCGCCCCAGCCGGATTCATCCGCGGGAATCGCATTGGCAGCAAGCCACTTGCCGTTGACGTAGGCCGACAGGTCCTTGCAGGCGCTCTGCGATGGATCCAGGTCCGTGGCGGAAAAGCGGATCGGCTGCTGGAGCTTGCTCTCGTCCAGCGTCCAGACCGCCGGCGAGGCGACCTTTTTCTCTTCTGCTGCACGCTGGCAGCCGGCAAGCACCATCAGCACGGCTGCGGCCGCCGAGATGGAAAAGAGGCAGCGGCTTGTGTCGGACATGATCAGGTTCCTCGAAGGGCAAAACGTTTCTGTGCAGAAGCCTACCGCCCAATAGGCCCGGCCGTGCGACGAGCCGCCGCGTGCGGCACCCCGTTCGGCGCATCTTGCGCCGAGGCGGCGTCCCACGCGCGCGTGCCAACAGCTCCGATTCAATGGCAGCAGGGGGTGGCCCAGGCTGAACCACCATGAGATCGATTGCACGCCGCCGGTTCCTGCAAAACGGGCTCGGGCTCAGCGGCGCGCTGTTGCTCGGCGCGTGCTCGGGTTCGGGCTCGAGCCCGAGCCCGAGCCCGAGCCCGAGCCCGAGCAATGGCCCGCCCGATGACTCGACCCCGAGCGATTGTCCGGATGAATTCGCCGGCGGCGAGCAACTGGGCGTCGCGCCGTTCGTGGGTGAGAGTGAACGACCCCTCGAACAAGCCTTCAATTCGGGTTTGGACGGTCGGCTCTACACTGATCTGTCCAAGCTCGACCCGACCCATCTGGTGACGCCCAGAGACGCGTTCTATATCCGCACCCGGTATCCGGACTTGCTCGTGCCAGAAAGTCCCTGGCGAGTCTCGGTACTCGGTCTGCCTGACTCTCCGCTCGACCTGTTCCTGGACGATCTCCTGCCGATGGCCGTCGACCAAGGCCAGCTGGTCATGGAATGCAGCGGCAATACGCGCAGCGCGAGCTTCGGCCTGCTCAGCAGCACCGAGTGGGCCGGCATCCGACTGCTCGACGCGATCGATCGGTTCGAGATCCCCTCGGGCGCGCCACGGCTCCTGGTCTCTGGCTTCGATCGATACTCTCAACCCTCGGAACGTTCCACGCCGGGCGCCAGCTGGATATTCAGTTTCGACGAGCTCGAGCGATCCGGCGCATTTCTGGCGACCGCGTTGAACGGAGCACCGCTTCCGGACGACCACGGCGCCCCGGTCCGACTCGTCGTGCCGGGCTGGTACGGCTGCACGTGCATCAAGTGGGTCAACGAGCTGCGCTTCGTCGGCGACGACGAGCCGGCGACTTCACAGATGCGCGAATTCGCGTCGCGCACGCAGCAG
>DASXQN010000473.1:0-8265 GCA_036507155.1 Anaerolineales bacterium | reverse complement strand
TCGCGTTCGGAGATCGCGCCCGTCAGCTGCAATAAGCGGTCGGCCAGCGTGGATTTTCCATGATCGATATGGGCGATGATGCAAAAATTGCGGATGTGAGCGGTCATAAGCGGAGAAAGTATAACCGAATTTGCAGGGCAGGCTTCTTACCACAAAGGGCACGAAGGGGCACTAAGGAACTAATGGGTTTCTCTTTTCAAACAGCAAGAATCCGTGTAATACCACTTCGTGGCACACGTCCGCGCAATCCGTGGCCTTGAGCGCGAAAAGCGCGAATTCAGCGAATGACGCGCATGGTTTTGGGATTTTTTTCGCGTAATTCGCCCCGTTCGCGGAATTCGCGTTAAGAATCGGATATTCATCGAGGGTGTATGCCTGTCTTTGCACGCTCGCAAAGAGACATATAATCAAGCCATGACCCACGAACGCGATCGCAAGAGCCTGTTGGCCGTCAACCTCGGCCTGGGCACGAATATCATCCTCGCGGCCGCGAAAACAACCGCGGGCGTGATCGGTCACAGCCCGGCGCTGCTGGCGGAGGGAATCAACTCGACCTCGGACGTGGCGTATTACATCGTGGCCAGCATCTTCCTGCGCCTGGCCGGCAAGCCCGCGGATATCGAGCATCCGTACGGACATCGTCAACTCGAGAGCATCGCCTCGCTGGTAGTCGGTTCGTTCGTGGTTGCCACGGCGGTGGCCGTGTTCTGGGATTCGCTCAGCAAGATGTGGGACCTGCTGGACGGCAAAGCCCAGTCACAGGGCGCGGCGAACATCGCGTTGTGGGTGGCGCTGCTCACCGTGCTGATCAAGATCTTCCTTACGGTCTACATCCGCACGCTGGGCAAGGAAACCAACAATCCCGTGGTGGACGCGCTGGCGTACGATCATCGCAACGACCTGTACTCGGCCGCGGCTGTGTCGGTCGGCATCTTCCTCGGCCAGCGCGGCCTGCCGTGGGTAGACCCGCTGGCGGGCGCCCTGGTGGCCTTCCTGATCTTGCAGACGGGCGTGTACATCCTGCGTGAGTCGTCCGTGGATCTCATGGACGCCGTGCCGAGCAAGGAGCTGGCGCTGCAGGTGGCGGATCTGTTGAAGCAGGAGCCCGGCGTGAAGCAGCTCGAGGAACTGCAGGCCCACCGTTTCGGTCCGCACATCGTGATCAACCTGACGATTGGCATCGACGGCGGCCTGACCGTTTCAAAAGGCGACGCGATCGCCAGCCGGGTGGAGAAACTGCTGTATGAGTCCGTCTCCAATTTGCGGCGCGTGCACGTTCACTATCATCCCGCGGACAAGGAACATCGCAATATGACGATCGATGAGATCCTGGCGGAGGGAAGGAAGCAGGTGGCGGAAGAGGCGGAGGAAGGGGAGTAGGAAGAAGGAAATAGAGATTAGGTATTAGGAATCAGGGATTAGGGGAGCGGGGTAAGGAGTTAGGAATAAGGGCGGCGGAATGGGATAAGTGCGGCAATTGTTCTGAATGCTTCGCCACATCATGTCATTGCGAGGAGCCGCGCAGCGGCGACGTGGCAATCCCAAGTAGCCACCCAACTCGACATTGCTTCCCTACGGGATGCTACGCGATCGCAATGACATCATTGAAGCAAAACTTCCGGGACCTACGCGCCCGGAAGTTTATTGACTATGAGACTCTCAGACTAGCTGACTACCCAACTATCCGACTCCCTACCCCCATCGCCAACTTGTTCCATCTTTGCTGTCTTCGATGTTGACACCCAGTTCCTTCAATTTATCGCGGATCTGATCCGACAACGCCCACAATTTCTGCTTACGCACTGCGTTGCGGATCTCGATCAGCAGCTCGACGAATTTATCCGCGCCGCCGGAGCCTTGTTTGTCCGCGAGCCGCAGACCGAGCACGCCGGTCAGCTTGCGCAGCGTGGCCTGCGGACGCTCGAGCTGTTGGCTGGTCGCGCCGCTGTCTCGGGCGGTGTTGATCGCCTTGACCAATTCGAACAGCGCGGCCATCGAGCCGGCCATATTGAAATCGTCGTCCATGGCGGCGCTGAAGGATTGCTCGGTGGACTCCGCTTGCGTGAGCAACTCGGACGCGCTGCCAGCCGGGAGTCCCTTTGCAGAAACGGGGGCAGGCCGAAGTCCCGACTTGATGCGCTCGACGGATTTCTCCGCGGCGTCCAGCGTTTCCTCGTTGAATACGAGCGGCGCGCGATACGTCCCGTTCAACACCAGCATGCGCATCACGTCCGCATCGCGCTTCGAGAGGAATTCCTTGATGCTGACGATGTTGCCCAGCGACTTGGACATCTTCTCCCCGCCGAGTTGCAGCATGCCGTTGTGGATCCAGTAGCGCGCGAAGGGTTTCTTGCCGGTGAAGGACTCGGTCTGCGCGATCTCATTCTCGTGATGGGGGAAGATCAGGTCGTTGCCGCCGCCGTGGATGTCTATCTGCTCACCGAGTTCGGCCAGGTTCATGGCCGAGCATTCGATGTGCCAACCGGGCCGGCCCTGTCCCCAGGGCGACTCCCAGGCGGGTTCGCCGGGTTTGGCGGCCTTCCACAGCGCGAAGTCCATCGGATGTTCCTTGGCCTCACCGACCTCGATGCGGGCGCCAGCCTGCATCTCGGAGAGCTTGCGGCCGGAGAGCTTTCCGTAATCCGGGTCCTTCGTAACGCGGAAGTAGACATCGCCGTTGCCCGGGGCGTAGGCATAGCCTTTTTTAATCAGGCCTGAGATCATCTCGATTATCTGCTTCATGGTCTGCGTGGCGCGCGGGTTGAAGGTGGCCGGCAGGATGTTGAGATCGTCCAGGTTTTGGGAGTAATCGTGGACGTAACGCTCGGCCAGTTTCAGCGGGTCTTCACCCAGCTGTTTGGCGCGGCTGATGATCTTGTCGTCCACGTCGGTGAAGTTCATGACGTGCTTCACCCGGTAATTGCGATACTCCAGGTAGCGGCGGATGATATCGAAGACCAGCGCTGACATGGCATGCCCGACGTGCGCGTCGTTATAGACCGTCACACCGCAGACGTACATCTTGACGAGCTGCGGCTCGAGGGTCTGGAAGTCTTCCTTCTTGCGCGTGAGGGTGTTGTATACGCGGAGCATAATTCCCCTATTATATGTCATTGCGAGCTCCGCCGCGCTGAGCCTGCCGAAGCGCAAGGAGCGTGGCAATCTCAAGTATAAAGGTTACTTGAGATTGCTTCGTCGCCTCGGTCTCGATACGTGGCGCCTTGGCGCCACTACTCGACCACCGGCTCCTCGCAATGACATTTTGGCGGGTTACTTACTCTTCGTGTCCCTTTGTGTCCTTAGTGGTTAATGATCCTGTTTATCTCCGTTTATCCCCGGTTACTTTCTTCCCGTTGCCGTTCGCGACGTGCTGCTCCTCGACGCGTGCGAAGATCATGCGGCCGGCCGCGGTCTGCAAGACCTTGGTGACGCCGACTTCCATGTATTCGCCGATGTAATCCTTGCCGTTCTCGACCACCACCATCGTGCCGTCGTCCATGTAGCCGACACCCTGGCCGTGCTCCTTGCCTTCCTGGATCACATTGATGCGCAGAACTTCGCCGGGCAGCACCACGGACTTTACCGCGTTGGCCAGTTCGTTGATGTTGAGCACGGTCACGCCCTGCAGTTCTGCCACGCGGTTCAGGTTGTAGTCGTTGGTGAGGATCGGGCTCTTGAGCTGCTTGCCCAGCACCACCAGCTTGTCGTCCACTTCGCGCACGCCGTCCACGTTGATGTCGCTGATGCGCACCAGGATGTTGGGCAGTTTCTGCAGCTCGGCCAATACTTCCATGCCGCGCCGGCCGCGCTGACGCCGCAGGCCGTCCGGGGAATCGGCGATGTATTGCAATTCGTTCAACACGAAGCGCGGGATCAGCAGCGTACCCGGCAGGAAGCCCGTGCGGGCGATGTCGGTGACGCGGCCGTCGATGATGACGCTGGTGTCGAGTAAGATGGTGCGGTTAAGGTTTGTCCAGGAGGACGAGGACCCGCCCTCCTGCCGGCCGCTCATCGTGCTGAGCAGCCCCATGATATCTCCCTGCCGCATCACGAAGAGCGAGACGCCGAGATAGCTGAAGAGCAGCACGCCGATGAATGGCAGGACACTTCCGAAAGGATTCGGCAATAGCGACAACGGAAAGGCCAGCAGCGCCGCAGTCAACAGGCCGACGATCAGTCCGGTCAGCGCGGCGAACAGGCTCTCCGCCGCCAGCCGCCCGAGCAACGAACGCAGCGCGCGCGCCGGGCGCGTGGTGAGATAAGGCGTGAGGATCAGCCCTGCCAGGGCACCCACCAACCCAAATAGAATTGCATTTCGGACGCCTTCACCGGGATTGAGTTCGGGAACTTTGAGGCCCCAATAACCCCCGAGCACCGCCAGAACGATCATGCCAATAATACGGAACATAAATTCAACACTCATAATAAATAACTCCTTTTGTAAAGTACCGAATAATTGCAGCGTTCATCATAGCACCTCTAAGGGGCAGCGTCAATTCCCTATTAATCGGCTCTAATAAACCTGTTATATAATGAGCTAACCATGGCAATCGACCGTTTCGGACGTAAGAACAACTACCTGCGCATCAGCCTCACGGATCACTGCAACCTGCGTTGCGTGTACTGCATGCCCGAGGACATGACCTTCCGGCCCAATCCGGAGCTCATGCAGGACGATGAGATCCTGCTGCTGGCGCGCCTGTTTGCCGACCTCGGCTTCGACAAGATCCGCCTGACCGGAGGCGAGCCGACCGTTCGCAACCACGTGGTGGAGATCGTGCGCGGCATCTCCTCCACCCCGGGCATTAAATCCGTCTCGATGACAACCAACGGCGTGCTGCTCTCCAGGCTCGCCCAGCCCCTGGCGGACGCGGGTCTGCAGCGCGTCAATGTTTCGGTCGATACCCTGGACCCCGAGAAATTCCAGCGCCTGACTCGCTGGGGCAAGCTCGACGACGTGTGGGCCGGCGTGCAGGCTGCCGAACAGGCCGGGCTGACGCCGATCAAGTTGAACGCCGTCGTGGTTAAAGGTTATAACGAGGAAGATGTCGTGGATTTAGCGCGGCTGACGCTCGAACATCCCTGGCAGATCCGCTTCATCGAAATGATGCCGTTCGCCGGCGCCACCGAACTGCAAACCAACCAGGTGGTCACGGCCATGCAGATCCAGGAACGGATCGCCGCGGCCCTGGGCGAGTTGCAGCCCGTCAATGACGGAAAACTGGACGGTGAAGCACGCGTCTTTCAGCTGTCCGGCGCGCTGGGCAGCCTGGGATTCATCTCCTCGGTCACCGCGCCGTTCTGCGCGGCCTGCAACCGTGCCCGCCTCACCGCGGACGGCCGCCTGCGCATGTGCCTGCTGCGCGAGCAGGAGGTCGATCTGCTCACGCCCTTGCGGGCCGGCGCGACGCTCGAGGAACTGCGGCATTGGATCCTGAACGGGGTGTGGGACAAGCCGTGGGGCCATGGGCTGGCCGAAGGCGTCATCCCGCTCAACCGCGTGATGAGCGAAATTGGAGGATAACGTCCGGACATCGGGACGTTGAAGCTTATGCTCCTGCCCAACGATATCAAAGCGATCCTGTTCGATCTGGATGGAACATTGCGTCACAACCTCCCCGCCGGCGGGGAGGTTGTTGGAGAATACGCCCGTTCTCTCGGCCTGGTGGTAAGCGGCGAAGACCGCACACGCTGCCTGCGCTGGGAGCACTCGTACTGGGCCAAGTCCAGCGAATTGCTCGCCGATCTCGGCCGCTATGAAGAGAACAGCCGCGACTTCTGGCTGAACTACAACCGCCGGCAGCTTTTGGCGATGGGCGCGCTCGAAAAGCATGCCGCGGAGCTGGCGCCGCTGGTATCCACGTATATGGAAGAGAACTATCGGCCGGCGAGCATCCCCGCGCCCGAGGCGCAGTCCGCGCTGACCCATCTCAAGCAGGCCGGCCTCAGACTAGGCGTGGTCTCGAACCGTGAGCAGCCGTTCGTCGAGGAGCTGGTGCACATCGGACTCGATTCCTATTTTGAGTTTTCGCTGGCGGGCGGAGAGGTGCAGAGCTACAAGCCCGAACCCGGCATCTTCGAGGCCGCGCTCAAGCGCATCCATTCGGCCGCGCAGGAGACGGTCTATGTGGGTGACAATTATTTTGCGGACGTGGTGGGCGCGCGCAACGCGGGACTCCGGCCTGTTCTCTATGACCCGGACGGGATCTACCCTGAGGCGGATTGCACGGTCATTACTTCATTCGCGCAATTATTAGAAGTGCTGGAGACCGTGTAGCGCGCGGAGCTGGAGTGTTGAAGCGATTGTAAATAAAAAAGGCGATCCGCAGGATCGCCTTTCTTCTTCACATGTCATCCTGATCGCGAAGCACGTGTGCCCGTTAGGGTATCCCGTAGCGAAGCGGGGGGAGGAAGCGCAGGGCTTGGCCTCGTTAGGCACGCCCTACTCATGTCATCCTGAGGGAACTAAGACTGCGGCGGAGCCGCAGGATGTGACCGAAGGATCTCATCGCGGCGCAGAGAGATCCTTCGGTCGCCAGCCGTAGCTTCGCTACGGCTTTAGCTTCCTCACCGTTCGTGCCGCCGTACCGGCGGCTACGCCGGTGCGAGACGGCAGGATGACACGAAGTTAATGCAAAATCAGCCGCCCGCATCAGGTAAGCGAAAGCTCACAGACATTGTCTAATCTGCAAGGGCGGCTACGTACAACTTCTTGCTTTTGAAAACCCTTAGGAACGATATGACCACCCAAACCAAATCACCGAGCGAAACCCAATTCTCCATCCATCCCTCCACCTCGCTGGGACACGTCGCACTCAAGGTGTCAAATCTTGAGACGCAGATCGCGTTCTACCAGCAGGCCCTTGGATTGCAGCTGCACTGGCGCAAAGAAGATGCCGCCGGGCTGGGCGCGGGCGGGGCGGACCTTCTCCGCCTGACGCAGCGACCGGACCTGAGAAAGTATCGGCACGTCACCGGCCTGTATCACTTTGCGGTGCTCTTCCCGGACCGTCGCGAGCTTGCCCGGGCGTTGGCGCGCCTGTTCAGCCTGCACTACCCGAACTATCCCACCGACCACATCATGACGAAGACCACCTACCTCGACGATCCGGAAGGCAACGGCATTGAACTTTACGCCGAATCGCCCGAAGACGGCGGATGGAGCATGGTCAACGGCCAATACATAACCCGCCGCGCCAACGGCACCTTGAGCGACGGACGCGAGCCGCTGGATGTGGACGCGCTGTTCAGTCACCTCAAGGAAGATGACCGCCTGGATGTACCCGTGCCGGCCGAAACCCGCATGGGTCACGTCCACTTGCACGTGCGCGACCTGGATGAAGCCGTGGATTTCTATCACGGCGTGATCGGCTTCGACGTCATGGGGCTGGTCAAGTCTTTCCGCATGGCGTTCGTTTCCGCCGGCGGCTACCACCATCACATCGGCCTCAATACCTGGGCGGGCGAGGGCGCGCCGCCGCCTCCCGCCGATGCCTTGGGGCTGCAACACTTCGTCGTGACCTTACCCAACAAGCTTGAGTTGGATAAGGTGATCGAGCGCGTCCAAAAGGCGGGCCTCGCATCCGAGCAAACCGAAGACGGCCTGCTGCTGCACGATCCGTCCCAAAACGGCGTGGTCTTGACGCATCAGGCTGCCACATGATCTCTGTCTCCCTGGAACATTCCACATTAATATCCACACATTACATCGCTTAAAGGAAGCGCACACAGAAGAGAAGGTAAGCCATGTTGGAATACACATTGAACTTAAATGAAGAATTCGCGGTGCCGGCCGCCGACGATCTGGTCGAGCGCGCCGCGCATGCCTTGGAAGCTAACGGCATCCAGACGATCATCGCCGAGAACGGCGAAGAGGCGAAGAAACTCGTGCTTGAAATGCTGCCCAAGGGCGCCGAGGTTCATTCAGGCGCCTCCGTCACACTGGAGACACTGGGGATCAAGGATATCCTGGAGAAATCCGGGGACTACAATGCGGTCCGGCCCAAAATGTTCGCCCTGGACCGCAAGACCCAGGCGGACGAGATGCGCGTCCTGGGCGCCCGCCCCGCGTACATGCTGGGCAGCGTGCATGCCGTGACCGAGGACGGCCACGTGATGATCGCCTCCAATACCGGCAGCCAGCTCGGGCCGTACGCCTCCGGCGCCGGCCACGTGATCTGGGTGGTGGGCACGCAAAAGATCGTCAAGGATCGCGCCGAGGGCTTCCGCCGGATCGAGGAATATGTCTATCCTCTGGAAGAGGAC
>DASXQN010000472.1:0-5270 GCA_036507155.1 Anaerolineales bacterium | reverse complement strand
ACCGCCGGCTGCAGTCCGAGCTGAAGACGCCGATCTGTCTGGACGAAAGCATCGTTTCGCCGCGACACGCGCGCTACGCGCTGGAGATGGAGGCCTGCCGCATCATCAATATCAAGGCCGCGCGCTTGGGCGGGTTAAGCCGCGCCGTGGCTGTGCACGATCTGTGCAGCAGCCGCGATATGCCTGTCTGGTGCGGAGGCATGTTGGAAACGGGCGTGGGCCGCGCCTCGAATCTTGCGCTGGCTTCCCTTCCGGGCTTCATCCTACCGGGGGATATCTCTGCTTCCGACCGCTACTACGCGCGGGATATCACCGAGCAGCGCTTCGCGTTAAATGACGATAGCACGATCGACGTACCGCGCACACCCGGTCTCGGCGTGACGCTCGATCGCGCGGCGCTGGAGGCGTTCACGCTCGATGAGCTGACCCTCGCGCCCCAATAGTATAATCTCCGCCATCATGCATAGAAGCCTTCTCCCAAGCACGGCTGCAGTGTTTCTTCTGCTGGCCGCCTGTTCTTCACCTTCAGCGGTCGATTCGCTTCCTACTCCATCTCAAGTTGTGATCCCGTCCAGCCCGTCTCCCGCAGCCGCGACGACAGGACCGCTCGTCGCGAGCTCGGTGTGGATCGGACCGTCGGTGCCCGCGCTTCTGCGTGAGCACACGCTTGCAGGCGGATGGCCGCTCGCGCCCGACGCATCGTCCGACTCGCTGCAGGTTGATATCGCGCAGCCTCTCCCCGGCGCGCTCAACCTCTCCACCTGGATCTACGCGCTGGTGGCGCCGTTTCCCACGGTGACGGACGGCGTCTCTGCCAGGGAATTGCGCGATGGCTGGAGCGGTGCGACGACCGGCGCCTTCGCGGGCCGCCCTCTTCTGATGGATGAATCCACACTGGCTGCGTTCACGCTCTTGTGGGGACCCCCGGGACCCGGCTCGGTCCGAACGCTGCCAGCCGATCAACTGCAGGAACAAGCCTGGGCGGACATGCCCGCTTGGGCGATCGTTCCATTCGAGCAGCTCAGCCCGCGTTGGAAGGTGCTGTCGATCGATGGCGCGTCCCCGATCCACAAGGATTTCAACGCCGCGAACTATCCCTTGGTGGCATATTTCCGCCTGCACACAGCGGCGCCGCTCGACTTCTCATTGCCACAGACCAATCGCGATCCGGAGAAGTTAACCACCGTGCTGCTTACGGGCGTCACCGCCCTGGTCCGCGCTACGGCGTACACGATGGAAGTGAAAGGCGTGCTGTATCCCGGCCGCGATATCCGCGCCTGGATGCTCGAAGCGGACATCGCGCACGTCAGCAATGAGATCCCGTTCTACTCCGGCTGCGGTCCGCCCAACCCAAGCCAGAGCAAACTGGTGTTCTGCTCGAGCCCGCGCTATATCGATCTGCTGACGGATATCGGCACGGATGTGGTGGAGCTGACCGGTAATCATTTTGGAGATTACGGCACAGCGGCCATGCTGGAGACGCTCGCGATGTATAACGAAAGAGGCATTCCCTATTACGGCGGCGGCGCGGATCGCGCCGATGCTCAAAAGCCGCTCCTGCTTGAGGATCACGGCAACAAGATCGCCTTCATCGGTTGCAATCCGCCTGATACGGGAAAATTTCCGACCGCCACCGACACGCGTCCGGGCGCGGCGCCTTGCGATTTCGACTACATGACCGCGCAGATTCGCGCGCTGCACGACCAGGGCTATGTCGTAATCACCACGTTCCAGTATTTTGAGTATTACTCCCCGGAAGCCCGGCCGTGGCAGCAAGACGACTTTCGGCTGATGGCCGACGCCGGCGCATCGATTGTGAGCGGCAGCCAGGCGCATTACGCCCAGGTGATGGAATTCGACGGCGATTCGTTCATACACTACGGTCTCGGGAACCTGTTCTTCGATCAGATGGGCGACGTGCCGTTGATCAATGGCATCCGCCGCGAGTTCCACGACCGGCATGTCATCTACGATGGCAAATACGTCAGCACGGAACTGCTGACGTCAATGCTCGAAGACTATTCGCGCCCGCGCCCGATGACGCCAGAAGAACGTGCCAGCTTTCTGGCCGAATACTTCGTCGAAAGCGGCTGGCTGGAGTACAAGCCCGCGCCGACCGCCGAGCCGACCGCCACGCTGACGCCCCTGTCGCTCCCGCCGCTGGTGGGCAGCGCCGGCGGCTTTCTGCCCGAAACGCCGACTGCTACACCTTGAGCGAGGCTCCGATGACGATCTACGATATCTCCCTCACGATCACGCCGTCCCTGCCGGTCTGGCCCAGCGACCCACCCATTAAGTTGGAACAAGTGGCCTCGATGGACAACGGCGCGCACGCCAACGTATCGCGCTTGAGCGCCGGCGTCCACACGGGCACACACGTGGATGCACCGCATCACTTCCTCAACGACGGCCGGACGGTGGAAAGCCTGCCGCTGGATATTCTTACGGGTCCGTGCTATGTGGTGCAGGTTCCGGACGATATCGAGGTGCTCAGCGCCGAGACGCTGGATGGCATTCCGATCCCGAAAGACACCACCCGTATCTTGTTCGGCACGCGCAACTCACATCTATGGGCGCGCGGCGTGACGGCCTTTCAGAAAGATTTCGTCGCCGTCACTGAGGACGGCGCGCAATGGCTGGTGGAGCGCGGGATGAAGTTGGTGGGCGTGGATTATCTGTCGGTGGCGCCGTTCGGGGAGTCGGTGCCGACGCACACGATTCTGCTCCAGGCAGGAGTAGTGGTGGTCGAGGGGCTAAATCTCGCCGAGGTGCCGCGCGGCTTCTACGAATTGTATTGTCTACCGCTCAAGCTGGGTGGATCGGACGGCGCACCGGCCCGGGCGATACTGATCGGATAATGAAAGCGGGCGGCCATCTTGGCCGCCCGCTCTACAATTCAGCGTAAGGGCGACGCACCGCGTCGCCCATCACATGACGCCGCTTGCGGCGTCCGATGTTTAATCAAAATATATATTCAAATCAGAGCAATCGAATCGATTGCCGCAATTCGGACACGTGATCTTGCAGTTCTTCTCGCACATCTCATTCCCGCACCGATCGCATGTTTGGATCTTCTTCTGGTGGACACCGGCGTCCCGCCGGATGGATGTGCTGCGCGCGTCGGTCTTTGATTCAGGCATCGTCGGACTCATAGTTGATCGTTTTGAGAAGTGAACGGTCGAACTCGGCCAGTTGTTCCGGTCCGAGCTTTCGGACCTCGGCGATGACCGCATCCAGATCATACCGCAGTTTTCCGACTTGCACGCCGCGGCACACATCCGGCCAGGGTCGCAGCCACTTTTGACTGCGGCCGTACACTTTTACCGCACCCGCGTAATTGGCACGCGTTACATGCAGGTATACCACCGCCGCTTGCAGGATCCCCCGATACAGATCGCGCACCGCGCCCTTCTCGGCAATCCACGCGGCCTCCAGTGCTTCGTGTGCCGCCCAATAGCGCCCCGCGTTGAATAGCCGCAAGCCCTCAATGGCCTGCGGATGCACAGGTCCCTTGCAATCGTCCGTGCTCATGCCGGCAGTATATCATTTTCGACCATCGGTCCGTTTACCGCCCGCGAGGCATTGCCCACTGCCCTGCCTCCTGCCTACTGCTCACTGTTTGCGGGTGGTAAAATTCCCTTGCATATGAGCAAATTCATGCGCAGCCGCCTGTGGATCAGCGTCATGTCGGTCGCGGCATTGATCGCGTTGGCGATCCTCGCCGGCGGACTGGGAGGCATTTCGTTCCGTCCCGGCCAGAGGGTGGGGCAGCGGGAAGCAGCGACGATGCAGTTCGCAGTTGCGAAGGTGCTCGACCAGATCCAGGATGTCAATTGGCTGGAACAGGCGATGATCTGGACCGTGCTCCTCGCCGTGGTTGCCCTGGTGGGCGCATTGCTCTCGCCGGAGGGCCGACGCCGCTTGTTGCGCGGCTTCGTGCGTTTTGCGGCGATCTTCTGGAGCGTGTACTTCCTGCTGAAATATCATGGGGATTTCATTCAGAACCTGTTTGCCGATCTGCAGAATGCCGCTGCGGCGGCTACCGACTCCACACCGGCCCCGCCTCCGCCGGCTTTCCTTCCCCCTCAGCTTTCAACTCTCTTGATCATCGCCATCAGTCTGGCGCTTGCGTTGTCTGTCATCCTGATCGGGATCGCGCTGGCTCGTCGGTGGCAGCGCCGCGCGGCCATGCTCGCCGCGCTTCGTCCAAAGGATGAAATCGCCGAGATCGCGCGCGCTTCGTTGGCGGATCTCAACGCCGGCCGCGAGTGGGACAATGTCATTATGAATTGTTACGCGCGTATGTCGCGCGTCGTAGCCGCCCGCCGCGGCCTTCACAGGCAGGATGCGGTCACGCCTTCAGAGTTCGCGGCGTCTCTCGAGCGGGCCGGCCTGCCGTCTGAGGCAGTGCGCGGACTGACCGGACTCTTTGAAGCTGTACGGTACGGCGCACGCTCCGGCACACCCACCGATCTCGATCGGGCTGCGGGCTGGCTCAACGACATTTTGCGATCCTGCGGAGAAGCCGCATGACCCGGCGCTATTGGATGCTCGCAGGGCAGGTCCTGCTGCTCGGCCTCGTCCTGGCGTTTCCGTTGCGCGGGGTAATGCAACGTGTCGTCATTACGCCGGCCGCCTACGTCCTGTGGGCTTTGGGCATCTTCTATGCAGCCACGCCGCAGTTGATCTGGTGGGCCGCCATTGTGATCGTGGTGACGCTGACGGCGTTAGGAACGCTCGCTGCGCCAGTGCGTTTCACGCCGCGCAGGCCGGTCGAAGCCAAACCTGTCCAGGGGCCGGTCGAAAGCCTGGCGCTGTGGATCGGCAAGACGCCCGGCGGCATCTATTACAAGTGGCTGGTGGCTCATCGGCTCGGCAAGCTCGCGTACCAGTTCCTGTTGCAGCACGAAGGACACCGGCCGCGCACGTTGTTCGCGCCGCTTACGGGCGCGGACTGGCAACCCGGCGAAGAGCTGCGTGCATATCTGGAGGTCGGTCTGCACGGCTCGTTCGCGGATTACCCGCAGTCTCCCAACCCGCTCAAGGCGGCCGCGCCCACGCCGCTCGATCTTGACATCACCGAAGCCGTATTATTCCTCGAATCGAAGATGGAGCCGGAGCGTGACAAATATCGCTGAAGTTGCCACCGTTGGAAATAAGGCCATCGCCGAGCTGGAACGCGCGGTGGTCGGCAAGCGTGATCTGCTCGAAATGATCATGGCGGCCGCGCTGGCCGGTGGACACGTACTGCTCGAGGATTACCCGGGCCT
>DASXQN010000471.1:0-5669 GCA_036507155.1 Anaerolineales bacterium | reverse complement strand
AGGAGCTCGGCGTCACAGATGTTTCTTTGACCATGACATCCGTCGATCTTGTGCGCGGTGTGCTGGCAACCGCGCATGTGAAGGTGAAGGCGGGCGTGGCGACGAAGGATGTTTGGAAAGCCTATCGCGCCGCCGCGACCGAGAACCCATTCGTGCGCATCGTGAAGGAACAGCGCGGCATCTACCGCGTGCCCGAGCCGAAAATCCTGGCCGGCTCGAACTATGCGGACCTGGGCTTCGACCTGGACGAAAGCAGCGGCCACCTGGTGTCGATGTGCGCGATCGACAATCTGATGAAGGGCGCGGCCGGCTCGGCCGTGCAGAGCATGAACTTGATGCTCGGCCTGGACGAGACCGCCGGCTTGGAGTTCGCGGGATTGCACCCGATATAAATGCAAAATGCAGAATGATGAATTTGGAATGATGAATGCGGAATGATGAATTTGGAATTTCGAACGATGACGTTATGGCGGAGCAATCATGGGTGATGCGGTTATTGTCGTAAAACTTGGCGGCACCGAAGGCGTGGACTTTTCCGCGATCTGCGCAGACGCAGCTCAGTTGCTGGCGCAGGGCAACCGGCTGGTGCTCGTGCACGGCGGTTCAGCGGAGGCCACGGCGCTAGGGGAGGCGCTGGGTGTTCCCGCGAAGATGATCACCTCGCCCTCCGGCTACACATCGCGCTACACCGACCGCAAAACGCTTGAGATCTTCTTGATGGCCGTGAACGGCAAGGTCAATTCGCTGCTGACCGAGCAGTTACAGGGGCTCGGCATTAACGCCTTCGGCCTGTGCGGCATGGACGGGCGACTGCTGCAGGCGACGCGCAAAGAATCAATTCAAAGCGTGGAGAACGGCAAGCGCAGAATGATCCGGGACGATTACACGGGCCGGATCGAGGCTGTCAACACTGAGCTCTTGAATTTGTTGCTGAGCGCCGGCGTGGTGCCGGTCATCGCACCCGTGGCGGTCAGCGAAAAAGGGGAAGCGCTCAATGTGGATGCGGACCGCGCGGCCGCGATGGTCGCAGGCGCGCTCAGAGCCGAGACGCTTATCCTGCTGACGGCAGTGCCGGGGTTGATGAAAAAATTTCCCGATGAATCCACGCTCATCCGCGAGCTGCAGCCGGCGCAATTGCCGGAGGCGCTCGAAGCCGCTCAGGGCCGCATGAAGAAAAAGATTCTGGGCGCGGATGAAGCGCTGAAGGGCGGCGTGAAGCGGGTGGTCATCTCGGATGGGCGCATTCACGGTCCGATCTCAAGCGCCCTGGCGGGGAACGGGACTCACATCCATTGAAGTCCGCCACGCTAGTCTTGGAGGACGGTACAGTATTGGAAGGCCAGCCCTTCGGTGCCGAGTCGGATGCGGTCTTCGAGTTGGTGTTCAACACCAGCATGACCGGTTATCAGGAGATCCTCAGCGATCCATCTTATCGGGGGCAGGGGGTTTTGTTTACGGCCTCGCACATCGGCAATGTCGGTATCAACCGAGAAGACCATGAGTCAGGCGCGCCGCAGGTTTCGGCTGCAGTCGTGCGGTCGCTCAGCCCGGTCGTATCAAACTGGCGCGCGAGTGCGACCCTCTCCGATTGGTTGGAGCAGCATTCAATCCCTGGCATTACCGGCGTAGACACTCGCTGGCTGACGCGCAAGTTGCGCGACGGCGGCACGCAAAAAGCCGCACTTTCCACGCGCGGCACTGCGCCGGAGAAATTATCGAAGATGATACAGGAGTGGCCGGGACTCGACGGCCGCGACATGGTCAAGGAAGTGACCTGCGCGGAAATGTATCACTGGGCGGGCGATCCCGGTGAAAAGTGGATTTCGAAAAGCGATACTCGATACTCGGGCTATCGAAGATCGACTATCGAATACCGGATCGTTGCTTACGATTTCGGCCTAAAGCGCAACATCCTCCGTCACCTCGCAAGTTACGGAGCGAATGTCACTGTCGTTCCGGCGGACATGACGGCGGGCGATGTGCTCGCGCTGGATCCCGACGGCGTCTTCCTCTCGAACGGCCCGGGCGATCCGGCGGGCCTGCCGTACGCCGTGGAGACGGTGCGGGAATTGGTGGAAAGTGGAATTCCGGTGTTCGGGATCTGCCTCGGGCATCAACTGATCGGTCGCGCGCTAGGCGCGGAGACGCACCGCCTGAAGTTCGGGCATCATGGCGGCAATCATCCGGTGCAGCACCTGCAGTCTGGCGCCGTGCTGATCACCGCGCAGAATCACAATTACTGCCTCACGCCTGGCGATCTCGATCCCGCCGAGGTGGAGATCACCTATCGGAGTTTGAACGACGACTCATTGGAAGGTCTGCGCTTGAAACATAAGCCCGTCCTGAGCGTGCAGTTTCACCCGGAAGCCGCGCCAGGTCCGCACGACTCGCACGATATCTTCGGGGAATTCTTTGAAATGATGAAAGCAAATAAATGATGAATGCTGAATGCAGAATGCAGAATGGAATACTGGTCGTTTTGAATCCATCATTCTGCACTCATCATTCGGCATTTGTCCTTCATCATTTCTCATTCATCATTCATCATTTGCCATGAAGCGCACTGATATCCACACCATACTCGTCCCCGGCTCCGGTCCGATCGTCATCGGGCAGGCGGCCGAATTCGACTATTCCGGTACACAGGCGGTCAAGGCCCTCCGCGCGCAGGGCTACCGTGTGGTGCTGGTCAACTCCAACCCGGCCACCATCATGACGGACCCTGAGATCGCGGATGCCACCTACATCGAGCCGCTGACAGTGGAAGCGATGGAGGCCATCATTGCGCAGGAACGGCCGGATGCCATGCTTCCGACGGTCGGCGGGCAGACCGGGCTGAATCTCGCGCTGGCGCTCAGCAAGAACGGCGTGCTCGAGAAATATGGCGTGCAGCTCATCGGCGCGAATCTAAAGGCGATTCAGGCTGCCGAGGACCGTCATCTCTTTTACAACACAATGATCGCAGCGGACATCCCGGTAGCGCGCGGCGGACCGGCCCATTCCCAGGTGGAGGCGGAGGCGCTGGCCGCGCAGACGGGCTATCCACTGTTGGTGCGCGCCTCCTTCGCGATGGGCGGGACGGGCGCCTCGTGGGTCAACGAACCGGGAGAATTGGCGGAAGCCGTGCGGCACGCGCTGTCCGAATCGCCGATCCATCAAGCGTGGCTGGAAGAATCGATCTTCGGATGGAAGGAATTTGAGCTGGAGGTGATGCGCGACAAGGCCGATAACTTTGTCGTCGTGTGCTCCATCGAAAATCTCGATCCCATGGGAATCCATACCGGCGACAGCATCACCGTCGCGCCTGCGCAAACGCTCACCGACCGCGAATACCAGGTCCTGCGTGACCTGGCGCGCCGCGTGATGAGGGCAGTCGGGGTCGAGACGGGCGGATCCAATGTGCAGTTCGCGGTCGACCCGGGCACCGGCCGCGCGGTGGTGATCGAGATGAACCCGCGCGTCAGCCGGTCCTCCGCGCTCGCCTCCAAGGCCACGGGGTTTCCCATCGCCAAGCTCGCCGCGCTGGTGGCGGTTGGTTTCACCCTGGACGAGATCGCCAACGACATCACGAAGAAGACGCGCGCCGCATTCGAGCCCTCGCTCGATTACGTTGTAGTGAAGATCCCACGCTGGGCGTTCGAAAAATTTCCGGGCGTGGACCCGGCGCTCGGTCCGCAAATGAAATCGGTGGGGGAGGTGATGGCGCTCGGGCGAACGTTTCCGGAGGCTTTGAACAAAGCGGTCCAATCGCTCGAGATCGGTGTGGACGCGCTCGACGGTTCCCCCTTCGGGGACTTCGCCGGCCCGACCCTCGGCCTGCCCGCCTCGCCCGAGACCTTGTCTTCGCTGACGGCCCCGTCCGCGGACCGGCTTTTCCGCGTTTATCGCGCCATCCGGCAGGGACTCGCGCTCGAGGATATCGCGAGTGTGACAGGATATGACCTGTGGTTCTTAAGTCAGATGAACGAAATCGCGAGAATGGAACAACATGTCGCAGAATGCAGAATGATGAATGATGAATTGAAAACAACGCTGCGAGCCGCGAAGCAAATGGGATTCGCTGACTCGCATATTGCGAGGCTCTTAGATTCATCAATCATCAATCAGCATTCATCATTCAGGGTTCTCCGCAAGTTGCTCGGCATCTTGCCGACTTTTCAGCGGGTGGACACGTGCGCGGCGGAATTCGAAGCCGAAACGCCGTACTTGTACAGCGCCTATGAGATGGAAGACGAATCGCGTCCCACGGATCGCGAGAAGATCCTGATCCTGGGCGGCGGACCGAACCGAATCGGACAAGGCATCGAATTCGATTATTGTTGCTGCCAGGCAGCGTTTGCGTTGTCCGCGCTGGGATACGAGACCATCATGTACAACTGCAATCCCGAGACGGTCTCGACCGACTACGATACCGCCGACCGTTTGTACTTTTAACCGCTGACGCTTGAGCATGTGCTCAACGTGGTGGATCGCGAAGCGCCGTTGGGCGTGATCGTCCAGTTCGGCGGTCAGACGCCGCTGAACCTGGCGGCGGGGTTGGAGGCTGCCGGCGTTAAGATCCTCGGCACGTCGCCGCATGCCATCCAGCTCTCCGAAGACCGCGAGGAGTTCGCCAAACTGCTCGCTGAGCTGGACATCCCGCAGCCTGAGAACGGCATCGCCCGCTCGTTGGAAGAAGCGCGTACCGCCGCACGTCGGATCGGATATCCCGTGCTGGTGCGCCCATCATTTGTGCTCGGCGGCCGCGCCATGGCGCTGGTGCAGGGCGAAGACCAGTTGGCGGAGTTCATCAGCAAAGCCATCCAGGCCGCGCCCGGACAGCCGATCCTGATCGACCGCTTCATGGAAGACGCGTTCGAGATCGATGTCGACGCGCTGGCCGATGGCGAACGCGTCGTGATCGGCGCGATCATGCAGCACATCGAAGAGGCCGGCGTCCATTCCGGGGATGCGGCCTGCGTCCTGCCGCCATACAAGGTAAGCGCGTATCACCAGACGATCATGCGCGAATACACGGAGCAGCTCGGCCTGGCCCTCGGCGTGCAGGGCTTGATGAATGTGCAGTTCGCGCTCAAGGACGAAGTGGTCTGCGTCCTGGAGGTCAACCCGCGCGCCTCGCGCACCGTCCCGTATGCGAGCAAGGCCACCGGTCTGAATATGGCGCATGTCGCCGCGCAGGTCATGGCCGGAAAGACGTTGAAGGAATTGGGCGTGGTGGAGGAGCCGCGCGTGGACGGCTTCTTCGTCAAAGAGGCCGTGCTGCCGTTCAAGAAACTTCCTGGTTCGAGCGCGCTGCTCGGTCCGGAGATGCGCTCGACCGGGGAGGTAATGGGCCATGCCGCGCACTTTGGCCACGCCTTCGCCAAGTCACAGCTCGCCGCGGGCTCCGGGCTTCCGGACGAAGGCGCGGTCCTGGTCAGCGTCAACGACTACGACAAGAGCGCCGGCCTGAAATTTGCGCGCGACATGCACCGCCTCGGCTTCAAGCTGTACGCGACGGCCGGCAGCGCCGAGTTTTTCCGCGCCGCGGACCTGCCGATCGAGACGATCAACAAGTTCGCGGACGGCTCGCCCCACACCGTCGACCTGATCCGCTCGGGCGGCGTGCAACTGATCTTGAACACGCCGCTCGGTCCGAACGCTCATCTTGACGGTGCAGAGATCCGCGC
>DASXQN010000470.1:0-8484 GCA_036507155.1 Anaerolineales bacterium | reverse complement strand
ATCTACGGGATGCAAAGCTTTTCGCAATACTACCTGCAGGACGTGCTGCGCGTTCCCGATCCGCCCAAACAGACCGGCGACTTGCTGGCTGCGCTAACGCTCGCGCTGGTGTTCCTGGTGCTGATTGGCGGCCGCCTTGTGGACCGCTTTGGATCGAAGCGCATCCTGTACATCGGCAGTTACTTCGCCGCCGCGGGCATGGCGCTGTTGGTGCTGACCCGCGATACACGCGGATTGGTGATATTCGGTGCCGTGCTCGGCGCGGGGATCGGTCTCTTCCTGACGGGCAACTGGGCGCTGGCCAACAAGCTTGTCCCGCCAGGTGAGGCTGGAAAATATTTGGGCCTCTCCAATCTGGCGACGGCGGGGGCCGGCGCGCTGGCGCGCCTCGAAGGTCCCGCATTGGATTGGCTTAACGGAGCCTGGCCCGGACTGTGGGTCGGGTATACCGCGTTGTTCCTCTTCGGCGCCGCGTGCATTTTATTGAGCGTGCTCGCATTGACGCGCGTCAAGGAGGCGGTATGACCACTTTTGAGGACTTATTGGTGCACAATACGCCCGAGGCCCAAGACTTGGCGCTTAAGCTGCGGCGTCTGGTCCGCCGCGTGCTGCCCAAAGCGAAGGAAAAGATCTGGCCCGGGTGGGGTGTGGCGGACTATTACAATGGCGAGCCGAAGGGCCGCGGCTTTCTGGTCATCGGCCCGCAGAAGAAATACGTCAACTTGTATTTTGTGGACGGTGTGGATCTGCCCGATCCGGCCGGCTTGCTGGAGGGGACGGGCAAGCGCATGCGGCACGTCAAGATCAAAAGCAGCGAAGATCTGAAGAATAACGCATTGGAAAAATTGATAAGAACGGCAGCTGCTTTTCGCAATACCACTTGAGCTGTCCGCCAATCTTCGCGAATTCGCGCGAATGTATCTGATTTGCGAAAATTGGTGCCAATTCGCGGACAGAAGTAGAACGATTCGGTCAGGCCCTTTTATTTTTGCGCGGAGCGGTTGCTGCAGTTTGTACCTGGGTTGCCGGCAACGGGTTCATCTTATTTCCAGCGCCCTCCGTGATGACCTCCACCCATAAGGAGGCTGCCAGTTCGTAACCAATGACGTGATCTTCGGATTTCATCTGCAGGCGCAAAGGTCCGCGAAAAGGGGCGCAGCTCAACAAGTGAAAGGGAATGCCCGGCACGAGTCCCAGCTCTGCGATATAGCGCAACTTTTCCATCTCGTGGGTGCGCACTCGGCTGACCACGCAGTCCGAACCCGAGGGGACTTCCAGCAGCGGTTTGTCTTGTACGCGAGGCATGACCCCGTCCCGGCTGGGGATGGGTTCGCCGTGCGGGCAGCGCACCGGATGGTGGGTCAATTCGTCCATGCGGTCCTCGAGTTCATCGTTCACGCCATGCTCGAAGACATCCGACAGCTCATGCGCGGCCGCCCAGTCGTATCCCATGACCTTTACCAGGAAGACCTCGGTGAGGCGATGCCGGCGCAGAGCGGGCATGGCGATACGCTCGCCTTCCTCAGTGAGTCGCACACCGCGGTACGGCTCGTAACTCAAATAGCCGCCATCGCTCAGCCGCTTGATCATCGTCGAGATCGCCTGGGCGGAGGCAGCCATATGTGAGCTTAGAATGGAAAGGGTAACCTGTTCGTCATCTTGCTGCAGGCGGTAGATCTCGGCGGCGTAACGCCGCATGGCAATGCTGGCACTCATGAAGGTTGAACCAAATCTCCGTTCATATATCTATCAACCAGGTTGAAAATTGACTTCAAGGGGAAATAAATCAATTACTATACAAATATCTAGATTATTGCGACTTTCGAGATTATACTATGACTTGCTTGCGGTAAAAATCGGGGCTCCGGCCCGGTCGCAGAGCCCATTTTGTTCGATTTAGTGGAGGTTTCGTTGAATTTCGCTCAGACTATTCTTCTCGGTGCCATCGCCGGCTTTACCATTTACCTGGGATTGCCGGTGGGCAGGATCAAGGGCCTTTCGGACAAGGCGCGCTCCTTCCTCTCGATGGTCTCGACCGGGATCTTGTTGTTCCTGTTCCTCGATATTTTCGTGGAAATTGCAGAGCCGATCGAGGAGGCCCTCGGTGAGGGGGGCTTTCCTGAATTTTCAGGCTTGTTAGCGATCTTCATCGTGGGTTTTGGGGTGGGTTTGCTCGCTCTTATCGTTTTCGAGCAGCGCTTTATCCGTATGCGCGGCAACATCACACAGCCGCTGTCCCCGACGCGGCTGGCCCTGCTGATCGCCATCGGGATCGGGCTGCACAATTTTTCGGAGGGCCTGGCCATTGGCCAGTCCGCCGGGCGCGGCGAGATCGCCTTTGCGGCCATCCTGCTGATAGGCTTCGGGCTGCACAATGCCACCGAGGGATTCGGGATCGTGGGGCCGATGATGGGCAAGGAACGGCCGACCTGGGGCTTCCTGGGCCTCGTCGGCCTGATCGGCGGCGGGCCGACTTTTCTGGGTACGATGGTGGGCTACCATTTCGTCTCGACCGCCATGTCGGTTCTGTTTCTCTCGCTGGCTGCGGGCGCGCTGATCTATATCATCGGTGAATTGTTCCAGACGAATTGGCGCTCTGCCACGAAGCTGCCCGCAAGCTGGGGATTGCTGTCCGGGTTTATTTTCGCCTATTTTACGCACCTGGTTTTGCACAGCGCGGGAGCCTGACCGAAGCGCTGAACCTGAACGATGATGCGGGCGGCCGATCTTTTGATCGGCCGCCTGCCGCGTTATGGAGTGGCTCGCGCCCGTAAAAGCCCGGCGTGTTCGATGATAGAATCACTTTTCGAAATCGAGTAAACATGTCCGGGCAGAGACTGACCGTGTTGATCTTGATCGACCTGGCGGCTGTGGCCGCCTTTTTCATGCCGACTGCCCGGGGCGGATCCGGCTGTATCTCGGCCCCTCGGGTGGCGACCACCGTTAGTGCCGCGAAGACCCGGCGCCCGCCGGGGCAAGACGGTGCGCCGAGGGCCCGAAGGGCGGGCGGGCAAGCCCCGTCCTATCCGTTTGGCCTGCAACTTATTCGGGCTTCGCCCGTAAACAAAGCTAGATAGCCCATAAGGAGCGCGCGTGAGCGACGAACAAACCTGGGTGCTTCAGGCACAACAGGGCAATGAGGAAGCCTTCACCCGCCTTGTAGAGACGTATCAAAAGCCAGTCTATAACCTCTGCTACCGCCTGCTGGGCCAACCCGAGGCAGCCGAGGACGCTGCACAGGAAACCTTCCTGAGGGTTTATCAGCATTTGCATCGCTATGACCGCAAGCGGCCGTTCGCAACGTGGATGCTCTCGATCGCGGCGCACTATTGCATCGACCGGTTGCGCCGGCGCAAGTTCGCCATCTTTTCCATCGACCAGGAGGAGGACGAGGGTCCGGCTTTCGAGCTGCCAGATCCCGACTCACCCGACCCTGAGAATGAGTCCGTTAAACGCGAGGTGCGCGACCGCATCCACGGACTGCTCCAGTCGCTGGACTCGGTCGACCGGGCCGCGATCGTCATGCGCTACTGGCATGACTTCTCCGAAGTCGAGATCGCCGATTCGCTGCACCTCACCGTCAGCGCCGTGAAGAGTCGCCTGCATCGAGCCCGCCGCGAACTGGCCGGTTTGTGGCAGGAAGAGAAACCCAGGCCGCGCACACAAAGGAGGCCCCATGAATCACCAGCCTTTTGAGAACTGGCTGTTGGATCACCAGTCGCTCGATCCCGAGCAGAAGCGCGAACTGCAGGCGCACCTGCGGACTTGCGCGTCCTGCACCGCGCTGGCTGAGACCGGGATGGCGTTGGGCGCCGTCCGCGCGGCCGCGCCGGCCTCGGGATTCACAGTCCGCTTTCAAGAACGGTTGGCCGCGCATCGACTGGCGGAACGGCGGCGCAAGTTCTGGGGGATGTTGGTCTTTGTGATCTGCGGCTTGAGCCTGCTCGGCTGGTCCGCCGCGCCGACCCTCACCCGCGTGGTGGACTCGCCTGCCGAGTGGATCACGGTCGTGCTGAGTTACATCTTCTTTGTCATTACATCGCTGCAGGCGCTGGCCGACGTCGGCCAGGTGCTGCTGCGGGTGGTGCCCGGTTTTCTCCCGGCGTTTGGTTGGCTGGTGCTGGCTTCGGCACTGGCGGGCATTGGCCTCGTCTGGATCATATCCATCTGGCGGCTCACGTACGCGCCGCGAGGAGCATGACGCATGAATAAAATGAACAAACTGCTTGGAATAGTCCTACTGCTGTGTCTCTTGCTGCTGCCGATGGGTTCGGTGCACGCCGAAGGCCTGGCCGAGGGCCTGAATGAAGGCAAGGTGATCTTTGGCGATGACTTCACACTTGAAAAAGGTGAGACGCTGGAAGGCGATCTGGCAGTGTTCGGCGGCGATGTCACGATCGAGGAGGGGGCGACCGTCAATGGCAGCGTCGCCGTGATCGGCGGCCAGGCGAGCCTGGCTGCCGATGCCGAGATCAACGGGGACGTGGCCATCATCGGCGGGACGCTTGACGTTGAGGGCTCGATCCTCGGAGACGTGGCCGTCGTCGGTGGGCAGATCACGCTCGGCGAAACCGCGCTCGTCGACGGCGATATCGCGAAGATCGGAGCACAGCTCGATCAGGCGCCCGGCGCGACCATCACCGGCAGCGTCGTCGATAACCCCGCACCATCCATCAATATCCCGGATCAACCGGTGATTCCAAATGCCCCGAACGGCGGAGTTCCTGAGATCCACATTGACGGAAACCCGCTCTGGCAATTCGGCGGCGTCTTCCTGCAGGCGCTGTTGGTGGGCTTCGTGGCGATTCTGGCCACACTGTTCCTGCATCCCCAGCTCGAGCGCGTGGGGCAGACTATTACCGCCCAGCCGCTGATCGCCGGCAGCTTTGGCTTGCTCACGGTGGTGATCGTACCGGTCGCCGCGCTGATCCTGGTCGTCACGCTCATTCTGATCCCAGTGTCATTCTTGCTAGTGGCGGTGATCCTGCCGCTGGCATGGCTCTTCGGGCTGCTGGCTATCGGGTTGGAGGTGGGCGACCGCCTGGCGCGTGCCCTGAATCAGCGCTGGGCGCCGGCGCTCATGGCCGGTTCCGGGGCATTCCTGCTCATGCTGGTCAGCGGCTACATCGGATTGATCCCGTGCGTCGGCTGGCTGCTTCCCTTCCTGATCGGCCTGCTGGGGGTCGGAGGGACGGCCCTGACGGTCTTTGGCACCCGGGCATACCCGCGGCCGGCAGCGCCGACCTGAGCCTGACGAAGGCAACAGCCTGTGGCCCGCGAAGTCCCGGTAGGGGACCTTACCCAAAAAGCAGTATAATCAGCCCGCCTCGGCATTTTGCCGGGGCGAGTTTGCTTTTTCAGGAGTTTTTATGCTTCCGACCAAGAGTAATATCCCCAACACGCCGGTCCACGCCACGCCTCCGCCCCTGGTCGAGGTGTCTGGGACGCACCGTGAGATGGGGCGCCAGATTGGCGAAGCCTGCCGCACCCAGATCCAGCACAGCATCGACAATGCCCGCGACCTGATCGATCAATCCTACGATCAACTGGAACTGACCTGGGCGGGCGCGCAGATCCAGGCCAGGAAATATCTGCCCTTCGCAGAGGAGCGCTACCTGCAGTACGTGGACGAGATGCGCGGTTTTGCCGAAGGCGCGAATGTCGCGTTTGACGACGTGGTTGCCCTGAACGTGATGGAAGCCGTGACCACAGACGCCCTGCACCTGACGCGCTGCACCAGCCTGGCGGTCAACGACGAGCGTACTGCGGACGGACACATCCTGCTCGCGCACAACGAGGATTGGATCCCCGAGGACGAGGACGACGTGTATGTGATCTCGGCCAAGCCGCGCGAGGAGCCGCCGTTCCTGGCGATGACCTACGGCGGGTTGCTGCCGAACGTGGGATTCAATGCCTATGGCATCGCCCAGTTGATCGATTCGGTCTACCCGACCGACTCGCGCATCGGCATACCGCGGCTGGTGGTCTCGCGCGCGGTGTTGGCCTCGCGGCGCATCTCGGGCGCCATTGCCCGGTCGCTGATCCCGCACCGGGCTGCCGGCTACAACCACCTGCTGGTGCACGAGAGCGGCGAACTGTACTCGATCGAGGTATCCGCACGGCGGTTCGAGATCCTGTACGGTAGCGAAGGTTACATGGTGCACACCAACCATTACCTGGCGGGAAACATGAAGGAACTGGAAAGTGACCCGGAAGAACTGATCTCGTCGCGCGTCCGCTATTTCCGGGCCATGCGCTTGATCCGGCAGAGCCAGACGCACTCGATCAAGAGCCTGCAGGCGATCCAGAAGGATCATGTCAACATGCCCAACTCGATCTGCAACCACGCGGTGGACTGGATCGACCCGCTCGATCGCGAGAAGACCATCAACGCGATGGTGATCGATCTGACGGCCCGCGAAATGCACATCGCCTGGGGGAATCCCTGCCAGAATAACTATCACACGTATCATTTGGATGCGTAGTCATATGTCATTGCGAGGAGCGTAGCGACGAAGCAATCTCCTCGTTCGGGATGAGATTGCCAAAGTGCCACGAAGTGGTACGTCGGCCTGCGGCCTCCTCCCTCCGCTTTGCTCCGGGATACCCTTGCGGGCACACGTGCTTCGCGATCGCAATGACATCAAATGAAACCCCCGCTGATTCAGCGGGGGTTTTTGTATAGTTCATGTTGCAGGATGTATTCGTGCACTGGCGCTGGGACATAATAACGGAACGGCTCCCCGCGCGCCGCGCGCCGACGGATTTCGCTCGACGAGATCTCGAGCAGTGGCGCATCCACGAAGCGGACCTTGTCTGATAGGCCCGGCAAGGCGCGCTCCAACTCCGTCAGGTCGGCGGATTCGCCGGGCCTCTGCATCACGCCGATTTCGCGGCAGGCAGCCAGCAGGTCCGCGGGGCGGTGCCAGCCGGGCAGATCGCGCAGCGAGTCGCCGCCGAGAACCAGCACGACGTCCGCGGACGGAGCCTGGTCCAGGATCTGCCTCACGGTGTCCAGCGTGTAATACGGACCGGGCCGGTCCAGTTCCAGGCGCGAAAGCTCGAAGGCGGGGTTGTCGGCGATGGCAAGCTCCACCATTGCGTGCCGGTGTTCGAGCGGCGCGATGGATTGGTCCAATTTGTGCGGCGGCGTTGGCGTGAGCACCCACAGCAGGCGTGCCAGCTTAAGCTGCGTTTGTGCCTCGCTGGCCAGGATCAAATGTCCGAGATGAGGAGGATCGAATGTGCCCCCGAACAAGCCGATGCGCGTGCGCGACATCCGGCTAGTATATCGCGATCGGGCATGTAACCCGGCGGGTTCTGCCACGTTGTATAATTATCAAATGGACACGAAATCTCAGCGCGCCCGTTACGAAGAAATCAAATCCGAGCTGCAATTTCATAATTATCGCTACCACGTGCTGGACACGCCGCTGGTCAGCGATCTCGAGTACGATACGCTGCTGAACGAACTGAAACAGATCGAATCCGAGCATCCCGAGTGGATCACACCGGATTCGCCCACCCAGCGGGCCGGCGGACCACCGCTGGACAAGTTCGTCAAAGTCCAGCATCCGGCGCCGATCCTGAGCCTGTCCAACGCGTTCGGCGCGGAGGATGCGCGGGCGTGGTATGAACGCGTCCGCAAGCTGGACCCGCGCGTGGAGTCCGCCAAGTTCGTAGTTGAGCCCAAGATCGACGGCCTTTCGGTCGTCCTGCATTACGGCGACGGATCCTTCGCGCAGGGCGCGACGCGCGGCAACGGTGAGGTGGGCGAGGACATCACCGCCAACCTGCGTACGGTGAAGGCGATCCCCCTTCAAATTCCGGTTGAAAAGACGGGGCCGAAGCCGCCGCCGTACCTGGTGGTGCGCGGGGAGGTCTTTATTCCGATCAAGGCATTCGCAGAGTTGAACCGGCGGCTGCAGGAAGCCGGCGAGAAGACCTATCTTAACCCGCGCAACACCGCGGCCGGGTCGGTGCGCCAGCTCGACCCTACGCTGACGGCCACGCGCCCGCTTACGCTGCTCGTCTATCAGGTGGTGCATTCGGAGGGCGCGGACCTGCCGACTTCCCAGTGGGAACTTCTTCAATACTTGAAGGGGCTGGGCTTTCCGATCGCGAACGTGGCGCGCCGCTTCGACGACATCGATTCAGCCATCGCGTACGCCGAGACCTGGGACAAGGGGCGCGACCAATTGTCCTACGAAGCGGACGGCATGGTGATCAAGATCGATGATCTGCAACTGGCGGCGAAACTTGGTTTCGTCGGCAAGGACCCGCGCGGCGCGATCGCCTTCAAGTTCCCGGCCCGCGAGGTGACGACGAAGCTGCAGGAGATCCGCGTCAACGTCGGCCGCACCGGCGTGCTCACGCCGTACGCGGTCCTGGACCCGGTTGAGATCGGCGGCGTGATCGTGGAGCGCGCTACGCTGCACAACTTTGACTTCATCGCCGAAAAGGATATCCGCCCCGGGGATCGCG
>DASXQN010000469.1:0-14560 GCA_036507155.1 Anaerolineales bacterium | reverse complement strand
GGAACTGCTGCGCGAAGAATATGCCCCGGCTCTGATAGACTCAGTTAACCTGAGCCCTGTCTCCGCCGGCCGGCAACGCGCCGCGGTGTCCCTGCACACGCGCGGGCCGATCGAGGCGGACCTGCCGGCCTACACACTGCGCGGATACACCCTGCACTGGGTACTCATATCGCCGGACCGACGGATAAAGTTTTCAGAAGGAGATGTCCTCCTGCCGGTGCTTGTGCCAGGTTCGGTTTGGTCCGCGGAGATCGAGTGGGCCGCGCCCGATGAGGAATACGCGTTAATGTTGAGTATCGTTCGGCCCACTGGCTCCGCTGTGATCGAAAAGCTTTACAACTCGAGCGGAGAATTGATCCCATGAAAGTCGCCCGCCTGCACGCGCCTGGCGATCTGCGAATGCAGGCAGAGCCCGCGCCTGTGGCCCGGGTGGGCGAGAAGTTGATCCGCGTCAGAGCGGTGGGCGTTTGCGGCTCAGATCTGCACTGGTTTTCGGAAGGAGAGATCGGCGATGCCAGGCTAAAGCAACCGCTGGTGCTGGGACATGAATTCGCGGGCGAAACCGAAAGCGGCGAGCGCGTGGCCGTTGATCCGGCCATCCCGTGCGGGGTGTGTGAACTATGTCGAGCGGGAAACCCCAACCTGTGCGCCTCCGTCATTTTTGCCGGCCATGGTGAACAGGACGGGGCGTTGCGCGAATGGCTGGCCTGGGACGAAAAGTGTCTGTTTACCATTCCTGATTCTTTTACCTACGCGGACGGCGCGATGCTGGAACCGCTCGGGGTTGCGTTACACGCTGTCGATCTTGGAAAAGTCAGAGCGGGCATGAGCGTCGGCGTTTTTGGATGCGGGCCGATCGGCCTGCTGATCGTTCAGGTGGCGCGGCTGATGGGTGCAACCACTATTTTCGCCACGGACAGCCTGCCGCACCGCGTGGAAGCGGCAAAAAGCTTCGGGGCGCAGCATGCCATTTTAGCAGCGGACCGCTCTCAGGTCGGCGGGATCTGGGCGGCGACCCATGGGCGCGGAGTGGATATCGCGTTCGAAGCGGCGGGGGTTCAGGCAGCAGTCGACGACGCGTTCGCCGCCGTTGCTGCCGGCGGCAAGGTCATCCTGGCGGGCATCCCGGATGACGATCAGACATTTTTTTCAGCCTCCACCGCGCGTCGAAAGGGTCTGACCATCAAACTCGCCCGGCGTATGAAGCACACATATCCGCGTGCGATTGACTTGGTGGCTACGGGCCAGGTAGATGTGCGCTCGCTCGTAACGCACCACTTCCCGCTTGAGCGGGCCGGCGAGGCCTTCGACCTGGCGGCGCGGCGCGTTGGATTGAAAGTCATCGTCGAGTTGTAAGAGGCATAATGTCGAATACTCTCGGAACAAAGGCAGGTACCAAATATGCGATCGGCGTTGACTTTGGCACCGAATCCGGCCGTGCCGTATTGGTGGACGTATCCAACGGCAAGGAAATCGCAACGGCCGTATACCCGTATTCCAACGGCGTGATCGATGAAAAACTCCCGGGCATGCAAATTCACCTGGAGCCGGACTGGGCGTTGCAGGACCCGCAGGATTACATCCGTACTTTCCAGAACACGGTCCCGTCAGTGCTGAAGGCATCGGGCGTGAGCGCTGAGGACGTCATCGGTATCGGCATCGATTTTACGGCCTGCACGATGCTCCCGGTGAAGGCAGATGGCACGCCGTTGTGCGAATTGCCCGGACTGCGAGGACAACCGCATGCATGGGTGAAATTATGGAAGCATCATGCGGCCCAACCCGAAGCCGACAGGATCAACGCGACCGCCCGCGCGATGGGCGAGGCCTGGCTGGATCGCTATGGTGGAAAGATCTCGTCCGAGTGGTTTTTTTCGAAGGTCTTGCAAATCCTGGAGGAAGCGCCCGAAGTTTATGCTGCTGCCGACCGACTGATCGAAGCCGCAGACTGGGTGGTCTGGCAGCTCACCGGTATGGAGACGCGCAATAGCTGCACCGCCGGATATAAAGCGATCTGGTCGAAGCGCGACGGTTTTCCCTCGAGGGATTATTTCGCAGCGCTCCACCCTCAGCTTGCCACCGTGATCGAAGACAAAATGTCCACCGATATTCGCAGTGTGGGCGAAAAAGCCGGAGGCCTGAGCACACGGGCAGCGGAGTGGACGGGGCTCAAGCCGGGCACTGCGGTGGCGATCGCCAACGTCGATGCGCACGTGGCCGTCCCTGCCGCGACCGTCACCGGGCCGGGGCGCATGGTCATGATCATGGGTACTTCCACCTGCGACATGGTGCTGAGCAAGGAAGAGCACATGGTGCCAGGCATCTGCGGCGATGTAGAAGATGGCATCGTCCCCGGTTTCTTCGGCTATGAGGCGGGTCAATCCTGCGTGGGTGATCATTTTGCCTGGTTCGTGGAACGCGGCGTGCCCTGGGCATACGAGCAGGAGGCGGAAGCGCGCCAGATCGACGTTCATCAACTGCTGGAGGAAAAGGCGGCGAGACTAATGCCCGGGGAAAGCGGCTTGCTTGCGCTGGACTGGTGGAACGGAAATCGCTCCGTCCTGGTTGATGTTGATCTAACGGGCATGCTGATCGGAGCGACCCTGGCGACCCGGCCGGAGGAGATCTACCGCGCGTTGATCGAAGCGACGGCTTATGGAAAACGCATCATCATCGAGGCTTTTCAGGATCACGGTGTGCCGATCCATGAACTGGTGGCATGCGGCGGCCTGCCCGAGAAGAACAAGCTTCTGATGCAGATCTATGCGGACGTGATCGGCCTGCCCATCCGGGTCAGCGCCTCGAAGCAGACCTCGGCGCTCGGTGCGGCCATGTTCGGTGCGGTGGCAGCCGGTAAAGCGGCCGGTGGATACGATTCGATCTTTGGGGCCGCGCAGAAGATGGCCCATCTGCAAGACGAGATGTATCTCCCCAATCCGGAAAACCAGAAAACCTACGAAAAGCTTTACGCCGAATATGTCATCCTGCACGATTATTTCGGGCGCGGTGAAAACGATGTCATGAAGCGGTTGAAGGCAATTAGGGCTGAGGCGAGAAAATAATAAGTGCATGTCATTGCGAGGAGCCGCGAAGCGGCGACGTGGCAATCCCATTTTGAAGGAGATTGCTTCGTTGCAATGAACACTCCTCGCAATGAAATGAAATTGGAGACTCGCATGCTCGAAAAACTGAAGGAAGAACTGGTTGAGCTGCATTTGGAATTGCCGAAGAACAACCTGGTGGTATGGACCGGCGGGAATGTCAGCGCGCGCGACCCGGAGACAGGTCTGGTCATCATCAAGGCTTCGGGCATACGCTACGAAGAAATGCGCCCTGAGCATATGGTCATCGTGGATTTGAAAGGGAAGATCATCGAAGGTGATTTCAAACCCTCGTCCGATACAGCCAGCCATCTTTATATCTATGAGCATCGCGCCGATGTACGGGGCGTGGTGCACACTCACTCCGCGTACGCGACCGCGTTTGCCGCTGTCAACAAACCCATCCCGGTGGTGCTGACTGCCATCGCGGATGAATTCGGCGGTCCAATTCCGTGCGGCGGGTTTGCCTTGATCGGCGATGAAGCCATTGGCAAGGTGGTCGTCGACAGCATAGGCAAATCTCCGGCCGTATTACTGAAGAATCACGGCGTCTTCGCGATCGGCCGGGATCCGAAAGCTGCAGTCAAGGCAGCTATTATGACCGAGGACAATGCCAGGACCGTCTGGCTGGCGCTGCAGATCGGTAACCCCGAGGAGATCTCCAATGAAGATGTGGAGAAAATGCACCATCGCTATACCCATATCTACGGACAATAACGCTCATGATCACAGCCAGGAGACCTCGCCATGATCGACTTGAAACAATATGAAGTCTGGTTTTTGACAGGCAGCCAGCATCTGTATGGCCCGAAAACGCTGGAGCAGGTGGCGGCACACTCGCGCCAGATCGCAGCTTCGCTGGGCGCGTCCGCGCAAGTGCCGGTGCAGATCGTCTTCAAACCGGTGTTGACCACTGCTGAAGATATCCGCGAACTGTGTTTGCAGGCCAACTCTGCCAAAAACTGCGTGGGATTGATCTTCTGGATGCACACATTCTCGCCGGCCAAAATGTGGATTGCTGGTTTAAGCCTGCTCAGAAAGCCGTTCCTGCACCTGCACACGCAGTACAACCGCGAAATTCCCTGGTCGGAGATCGATATGAATTTCATGAACCTGAACCAGGCCGCACACGGCGACCGCGAGTTCGGATTTATAGGCAGCCGCATGCGCCTGGACCGCAAGGTGGTGGTCGGTCACTGGCAGGATGAGGATGTTCAGTCTGGCGTCGGCGTCTGGGCGCGCGCCGCCTGTGCGTGGACAGATGCCCAGGGCGGCAAGGTCGCCCGCTTTGGCGACAACATGCGCGATGTGGCCGTGACCGAAGGCGACACGGTGGAGGCGCAGATTCGGCTTGGATATGATGTGTATGGCTATGGGGTGGGTGACCTGGTCACGAGCGTAGACGAGGCCTCCGAGGCCGAGATCGACCAGTTGGTGGGGGACTACCTCGATGAGTACGACGTCGCATCTGCGTTGAAGCCCGGCGGCGAACGGAACTCATCGCTGCGCGCAGCGGCGCGCATCGAGATCGGTTTGCGCAACTTCCTGAACGCGGGAAACTTCAACGCCTTCACGACCACATTCGAAGATCTGCACGGTCTGACGCAGTTGCCCGGTCTGGCCGTCCAGCGCCTGATGCGTGACGGCTACGGCTTCGGCGCCGAAGGCGATTGGAAGACCGCCGCGCTGGTGCGCGCCATGAAGGTGATGAACGCGGGCCTGAAAGGCGGCGTGAGCTTTATGGAGGATTACACCTACCATTTCAGCGCCGCGGGCGACAAGGTGCTGGGAGCGCACATGCTGGAGATCTGCGAGTCGATCGCTGCGCACAAGCCGAAACTCGAGATATTCCCGCTTTCGATCGGCGGCAAGGCCGACCCCGTGCGCTTGATCTTCGACGCGCAGACCGGCCCTGCGATCGGCGCGTCGATCGTGGATATGGGCGGGCGTTTCCGCCTGGTTGCGAATGTCGTGGAGGTCGTGCCCGCGGAGGCGCCGCTGCCCAGGCTGCCGGTGGCACGCGCGCTGTGGCTGCCGCGTCCCGATCTAAGAACTGCAGCTGCGGCGTGGATCTATGCCGGCGGCGCGCATCACACCAGCTTCAGCTATTCTCTCACGGCCGAACATTTGCAGGATTTTGCCGGTATGGCAGGCATCGAATTCCTGTTGATCGATGAAAGCACCCGCCTGGATGATTTCCGCAATCGATTGCGCTGGAATGACATGTACTACCATCTGGCAAAGGGGCTATAAGCCGGGAAACGCATGTGCTAGGGCATCAGCCTGACGATGCGCGAGCCGAGTTGATTGCCGTTGATCTGGCCGGTCGCATATGAAAGCACGTCGGACCACTGCACCACGATGGTTCCCTTTTCCTGCATCTGATCGAAAGCGACTACGTGGATATCCCGCACGGTGGAAGGCATCTGATCCTTGATCGTGTTCATCGTCTTCTGGTTGGCGACGAAGGCGCGCATCAACTGGACGAAGGTACGCTCGTTCGTGCAGCACGTGGAATAGACGCACTCACATTCCACCTGCACGCGCAGTGCGATCAAATCGTTGTGCTCATCGGCCGTGAAACCGATATCGATCACGGAATACTTTGCATCGACGGTCTCGGCGAGCGGGTCGGCGCCGAACAAGTTCCGGTTCAGCACCTCCACCAGGCTGGCCGTGTTCGGGACGGACGTCGAGGTGACGGTCGGCGTCCAGGCCGTGGCCGTCAGGGTCAGGATCGCCTCCGTCAGTGACATAGTGGGGGTCTGTGTGATGCACGCGAGCAGCAAAACCAGGGGGAACAGCGGCAGGTAACGTTTCAATGTCTACCTCCCTTCCGCGAAGATCATGCTCTTGTACTCCGCCGCGGGCCGTTCCGTCAACGACGCTTGTTCTATTTTTGCCCTACTATAGGCCGCCGCAAGCTCAAATCCCCCGTAATATGGTTCCGCTTGGCGCGGCTAGCGGCCGCGTTTATCCAGCCGGATCATGCGCAGAAATGCCTCAACGACTTTCGCGTCGAAATGCTGACCGGCTTGAGATTCCAGATGCTCAAGTGTCGCGTCATGCGTCCAGGCTTTGCGATAGGGGCGGTCGGACAGCAGCGCGTCGTACACATCCACGACGGCGAAGACGCGCGCGGAGAGCGGGATTGCATCGCCTTTAAGCCCGAGCGGATAGCCGGTCCCGTCCCATTTTTCATGATGCGAGTACGGGATCTCCAGCGCAGGGCGCAGGTAACTGATCGGGGAGAGCAGATCATACGCGTATTGAGGATGGCGCCGCATGATCTCCCACTCCTCTTCCGTTAGCGATCCAGGCTTGTGCAGAATCTCGTCGGGGATGCCCATCTTGCCGATGTCGTGCAGCAGCGTGCCGCGGCGGATGTGCTGCATGCCGCGGTCCTGCATGCCCAGCTCGTGCGTCAGCCTGAGCGTCCAATCCAGCACGCGGCGGCTGTGACCCTTGGTCTCGCTGCCGCGCATTTCCAGCGCCTGCGACCAGCCTTCGATGGTCGCGTCGTAGGCAAGGATCACCTCGGCGTTGACGCGTTCGAGGTTTTCGAAGAGCTGCGAGTTATCCACTGCGATGGCGGTCTGTGCGCTGAGCAGGTTGAGGAATGCCATCCAGTCTTGATTGATCTCGAAGGGCGCCCGGTGATAGACCTCGAGGATTCCCTTGATTTGGCCCTTGGCCACCAGCGGCAGACCGACATAGGAAACGAAGCGTTCCTGCTCGATCATCTGCGGGCGCTGCAGATCCTGTCCGGCGAGTCCCAGGTGGGGGAGCACGAGCATCTCCTTCGACAGCGCGATGCGGCCCACTGCTCCGTCTCCGAGGCGGACTAAGGTTCTGGCGATCTCCTGGGTTGCAAAACCCGTGCCTGCGGCGTACTCGAGGTTGAGCGAGACCGGGTTGAGAAGCAAGACGGCCACGGCGTCTGCCTTGAGCTGCCGGAGCGCGGTCTCGATGATCACCTTCAGGTTCACGCGCAGATCGGTGCTGGCGCCGATGACCATGTCGATCGAGTGCAGGGAGGAGAGCTGCTGGATGCGCTGCTGCAGCTGGTCGAAAAGACGCACGCTGTACACTGCTCCGGCCGCGGTGCTCGCGAACAGCGACAGCAGGCGCGCATCTGCGTCGGTGAATTTCCGTTCGGAATCGCCGATCTCGTTGACGGTCAGGACGCCGATCAACTCGCCGTTGTAGATCATCGGGACTTCCAGCACAGCGCGGAATCTCACGCTGTCGTACTTGGACGAACGTCCTTCCCAATGAGAATAGTCATCGATAATGATCGGCTCGCGCCTCTCCGCCACGCGTCCCGCCATCCCTTCGCCCAACTTCAGGCGGACTCCAATTGAGGAAGGAAGTCCGACATTCACCGCCACCTCGAGGTCGCGGCGCTGTGCGTCGTACAGGTAGATCCCGCCGACCGGCGCGTGCATCAAGAGGGTGGCGCGCTCGACGATGGTCTGCAGAACCAGGTGCGGGTCTCGATCGAGTGCGATGTCGCGGGTGATCTCATACAGCGCGGCAAACTCATCGGCGCGGCCGCTGGTCTGCTCGAACAAGCGTGCGTTCTCGATCGCAGCCGCAGCGTGGCTCGCGAAGGCCATCGCCAGCTCGGCCTGGCTCGCGGAGTATGCGCCGGGCTTCACACTGTCCAGGCTCAGGTATCCGATCGCCCGGCCGGCGACAAACAAGGGCACGCCCATCCAGCCCCGCACCGGTTCATCCGTTCCCCAATCCGCGAACCCCGGATCTTCCTGCACGTCCGCGATGATGACCGGCCGGCTGGAGGCCCAAATGCGCTTTGTGGCCTGGTCCTCAACCGGAAAGATCCGCCCGATCACCTGCTGCGGTGAGACCAATCCCTTGCCGGCGATGGCCCGCACGTGATCGTTCTCCTTGATGAAGACCGTGGCGCTGTCGAACGGGATGACCTGCGCCAGCCCGTCCAGGAGTTCGGCCACGACCTTGTCTGCATCCAGGCTGGAGGCCAGCGCCGCGGCGGCGCGTTGCAGCGTCTCCGCCTGCTGACGCAGCAGACGCTCGGCCTCGAACAGGCGCGCATTTTCAATCACGACCGCGGCCGAGGCGGCGAACAGAGTCAACAACCTCAGGTCGCCCACATCGAAAGCGGCCTTGCGCGAGGCGTTATCGAGCGCGATCACGCCGATGGCCTGGTCCTTAACGATCAGGGGCGCGACGATCGCGCTGCAGATCGCACTGACCTCCTCGACTTTTTCATCGAAGGGGATCTCGTACTCGTGTTCCGCGTCGGAGATCAGCAAGGGCCGCCGCTCGCGAAAGGCAAGCCCCGAATAGCCGCGATTGAAGTCGAAGGGCAGCTCCATCAGCTTTTCGCTCTCGTAGCCGATCTGCGCGTTGACGCGCAGGCCCTGCTCACCGGCCGCCTGCAGCAGGATGGTGCCCTTTTCGGCGCCGGGGATGGCCTGTGCCGCGGCCCGCAATATGTTTTCAAGCAGCACCTTAGTTTCGAGCGTGCCGGTCAAGGCCTCGCCGGCCTTGGCGAGGGCTTCCAGTTCGCCGAGCCGGCGGCTGGTCTGCTCGAATAGGCGCGCGTTGTCGAGTGCCGCCGCGGCCTGGGAGGCAAGTGTGACGAGCATGCGCTCGTCCGCTTCGGCGAAGGCGTTCGGCATTTCGCTCTCGACCGCCACCGAGCCGATGATGCGGTCTCCGATCTTCATCGGGACATACAGCCCGGATTGCACCTCAGCAAATGTGTTCACGTAGCGCTCATCGTGCTGCACATCGCCGCTCCGCACGATCTCGCCCGTGCGCACCACCCAGCCGCTCAGGCCTTGATCCGGCCGCGCGACCTCCCGATTGAGGCGCTGCTCCTCGGCCAGGCTCGCCGAGTCTGCTATGCCCGGCATGTTGAAGGCCAGCACCTGCATGCTATCGGTCTCAGGGTGATACTGGCGGATGGCCATGTGGTGCCAGTCGAGCTTCTCTTCCATGATCTCGATCATCTTATGCGCGATCTGGCGCGGCTCGAGCAACAGGCTGATCGCGCGGCCGTTCTCGTACAGTACCTCCAGTTCGGCCGCCCGCCGGCGCAGCGCCTCTTCGCCCTTCTTGCGTTCAGTGATGTCGCGAATCGAAGCTGAAACCAGCAGCCCTTCCCTGGTATGCAGCGAACCCAGACTGATCTCAAGTGGGAATTCAGTCCCATCCTTTCGCAAGCCTGAAAGGTTGAGGCCGGTCCCCATCGGGCGCGGTAAGGGCTCCTTGAAGTAATCCTTGCGGACCATCAAGTGCTTGCGTCTGAGGCGCTTTGGTATCAGGATCTCCACTGGCTGCCCAACGATCTCCGCGCGTGGATAGCCAAAGAGTCTCTCCACCTGCGAGTTGACGAGTACGATCCTGCCCAGTGTGTTGATGACCACGATTCCGTCCGGTGCCGACTCGAGCAGATCGCGAAACTTTTCCTCGCCCTCGCGCAGTGACATTTCAGCTTGTTTGCGGTGGGTAATATCGATCGTGCTGGACAGGCGTGCGGGCCGCCCACCGTGATCAATTTCGGTTAGATAGGATTCGATCCAGCGCTCCGTGCCATCTTTGCGCACAATGCGGTTTTCCACCCGGTTCGGAGCCGTTTCACCTCGCGCGCGTGCCGATTCGCGCGCCAACGCGCCCGCTTGGCTATCTGCATGCAGCGTCTTCAGGAGTCGATCCATTGAAAAGGAAGTCAACTCCTCGGCGGAATAACCAAGTATTTCGCAAATCGCCGGATTCACCAGCACCAGGTGGCCGTCTTGAAAGATCGAAATACCCTGCAGTGAGTTTTCCACGATCGCGCGGTAGTTTGTCTCCGATTGTTTCAGCGCCTGCTCTGCCTGTTTCAGGATGCCGATGTCGCGTGCGATCCCCAGCACTGACGTGATCTTCCCGCCCGCAGCGCGGATGGGCGAGAGGACTGTGCTCGTCCACATCTCGCCGCTCGGATAGGGGAATTTAACTTCCGAAGTGTAGGTCTCGCCGGTGCGCATCACGTGGTCCAGCGCCTGCTTCTGGCGCGTCGCGAACTGGCGGGGGAAGATGCTGCTGCGCTTTTTCCCGACCAACCCATCGGGTTCAACGTTGAACAACCGGCCCGCGGCGCGATTTGCAAACAGGATGCGATCGTCCGCGCCGATCACGAAGATCGCATCCTGCGCGCCTTCCACGAGGGACCGGTAGATCGAATCGTTGTTCGGATTTGTTGTGGCGGGCTCAGTGGCTTCGATCGCCGCGTGGGTGCGCTGCGCAGGCAAACCGCCGTCGCGGCGCGCGCGCTCGGCCGTTCGGCGGCCCGAGGCCTTCGGACTCTTCATGGCCGCGCGGTTTTTGACGGTTTTTTTTGGCGCCGGATTCTTGGAGGGGGTGGTCATACCGGATATTCCATGTTCCTCAATATGATTTTGGATTCTACACCGGTTGCCTGCCCGAATAACCTACAACCCTGTATGGCTCAGCTAACGCTGTCCGGCTTGGCGGTTGCCCGCCGAAGATTTCCGCCTTCCAGCCCCGAATTCAAGCTGTGAAGATACTTAATCGCGCCCGGCGGCTCGGGAACCGACGGTATAATCCTTCGCATGATTCTGGTTACCGGTGCGACGGGTTTTATCGGCCGGACTCTCATCCGGCAACTGGCCGAGACCGGCTACCCGCTGCGTGCGCTGCTTCGGCCCTCGCACCGTTCCCCGCGCCTTCCGGTGGGCGTTTCCGTGGAGGCCGCGGTGGTCAGCTTGGCCGACACGCGCGGCCTGCGCGCTGCGATGAGCGATGTGGACGTGATCTTCCACCTGGCCAGCGCCGAGTCCCAGGGGCGCAACGCCAACCTGTTGCTCACGGACATTCGGGGCACGCTCAACCTGGCAGAGGCCGCCGCAGATGCCGGCGTGCAGCGCATCATTTACGTCAGCCATTTGGGTGCGAGCCGCGGCTCGGGCTATCCGGCGTTCAGAGCCAAGGGCATTGCTGAGGAGCACCTCCGCCGCTCAGGCGTGCCGTATACCATCTTGCGCTCTTCGATCGTGTACGGACCCGAAGACCACTTCACCACCGGCCTGGCCTGGATGCTTCGCAATTCGCCCGGCGTTTTCCTGCTGCCCGGCGACGGCCAGACTACGCTCCAACCGCTCTGGGTGGAGGACCTCGTCACCTGCATGCTGTGGTCGCTCGAGAATCCCGAAACGGTCAACCAGTTGTACGAAGTCGGAGGCAGCGAATACTTCAAGGTCCGGGAAGTGCTCGAGATCCTCATGCCGCTGGTGCACGCGCGCCGCTACCTTCTCCAGATGTCGCCCGCCACGCTGCGCGCCGTCACCGTATTCTGCGAATCGTTCCTGCCCGGTTTTCCAGCCTCATCCTTCTGGCTGGACTACGTCGCGGTCAGCCGCACCTGTCCGGCGGATTCGATGCCGCGCGCCTTCGGCCTCATGCCGGCCCGCTTCACCTACCGCTTGAATTACCTGGCGCGCAAGCCGTGGTACGCGGGCATACAGGCGACCTCACAGCGAGTCGGCTCCGCGCTGCAGGAGCGCGTCGAGAAGGCGCTGGAGTTGATCCGCTCCTCACGTTAATCTTGGCCACGGATTACACGGATTATTCCAACCTTCAATCTTTGATCTCAATTCTCCAATCTCTATTCTCCATTCTCTATTCTCCACTCATCTTCACCATCCATCACTCTGCATTTCGCATTCATCATTCATCATTCATCATTTATCATTCCGCATTCATCATTTCTTATGCCTTGGACCATCCGCCTCCTCGAATCCCCCAATGACATGCTGGCCGCCGAGGCGCTGCAGCGCGAGGTCTGGCCCGGCAGCGAGACCGACGTCGTGCCCGCGCATATGCTGATCACCGCGGTGCACAACGGGGGCCTGGTGCTCGGCGCGTTTGCCGAAGAGCGCATGATCGGTTTCGTGTTCGGCTTCCCGGGGTTGGACGTCACGCCCGATGGCCCGCGCGCGAAGCACTGCTCCCACATGATGGGTGTCGCTCGCGAGCACCGCGATGGCGGCCTTGGCTTTGCGCTCAAGCGCGCGCAGTGGCAAATGGTGCGCCATCAAGGACTGGACCGCGTCACCTGGACGTTCGATCCGCTGCTCAGCCGCAACGCGTATCTCAACATCGCCAAGCTCGGCGCGGTGTCGGACCTCTATCGGCGTTCGGAATACGGCGATATGCGCGACGGGCTCAACGCCGGCTTGCCATCGGATCGCTTTCAGGTGGACTGGTGGATCAACACGCAGCGCGTCAGACAGCGGCTGGGAAAACGACCGCGCCGTCCGTTGAGCCTGGCGAGTTTTTCGCAAGCTGACTTGCAGCCACTGTACTCGCTTCACGCCTCGACCGAGGACTGGGCGCGCCCGCCCGAGCATGTCCCACCCCTGAGCGGACGCCTGGTGCTGGCCGAGATCCCCGCGGATTTCGCCCTGCTCAAGGACGCGGATTTCGCGCTGGCGCGGGACTGGCGCTTCTTCTCCCGCGAGCTCTTCGAAACCGCCTTCGATGATGGTTATATAGTCACTGACTTTGTTTTCGACCGCGCCGGCGATGGGCCGCGCAGCTTCTACGTGCTCACGCACGGCGAGTCCACATTGGACGCCATCGGATGAGAGCGCGCCGTGATATCCAGAACTGGTGGGCCGTGCAGGCGATGATCGCTTCATACAACCACGTGTACTCGGTGGTATATGACACGACCTATCATGACCTCGGCGCCATCGGCGTCTCAGCCTACGGCAACGCGCCGATCGCGGCGTACCAGAACGAATTCTTCGCGCTCGACCCCGACCCGCAGACGGTGGTGCAGGCGGTGCGCGCCTATCCGCACGAGCCGTACGCCAGACACGTGCTCAATGTATTTTTCGATACCATATCCGATAGCGGGCCGACAGCGGAGTACGAGCAGTTGGGCTACGAGCCGGTACGTTCAGGTCCGCTGCTGGGATTGGAGTTGGGCGCCTCGCTGCGTCCGAATGCCTATCCCGTGCGGCCGGTGAAGATGCTGCGGGAGGTCGAGCTGGCCAACCAGAGCCTGGCGGACGAGGGCGAATACATTTCCCCGAAAACATTGCGGCAGGAGCACATCCACACCTTCATTGCCGAAGCCAACGGACAGGCCGCCGGCTGGGCGCAGATGGTTACGATCCATCCCAAGGTGGCTTATTTGAATCAGCTATTTGTGATGAAAGGCTTTCGCCGCGGACAGATGGGTTCGTCGCTGCTGCAGCGCGCGCAAATGGATGCCGCCGTCCTGGGAATGGACCACTTGGTGCTGATCCCTTCGGACATGGCGGCGGAGATGGTGGCGAAGCTGGGGTATCAAGCGCTGGTGTACTTCACGGCGCTGAGGCCGAGGGATGAACACAAATGAGGGCTGATCATACAAAATCCCGTCGCATATGGTGTGACGGGATTTTTTGATCTTATGGGAACGTCGTCGGTGTTTCCGTAGGAGGCGGCTCCAAGGTATCAGTGGGCGGCGGCACCGGCGTTTCCGTCTCGGTGGGCGGGATGGCCGTGGGCGGTTCCGGCGTCGGCGGGATGGGCGTCGGCGGCGCGGTGGGGGTGGGCAGGTTGAGCGTCAGGTGCAGGAGTTTCTCGAGGTCGGTGTTTTTTCCGTGCAGGGTCAGGCGCAGTGTGATCGTCCCGTTCGACAGGTTCGCAATGTCGTTCCAATTGTAGAGAGTCCCGTTGTGAACCGGCGAGTCGCTGCCGTTCAGGTGATGCCATTCGCCGGGATTGGAACCGAGGCCGTACTCCAGGTCCCAGGATTCAAATAGCGCCGTGGCCTCCGCGCTGCCCTTGATCTCCAGCGGCGCGCTGGTGATCTGCTGTCCTTCGTTCAACTGGAAATCCAGCGTGGGATGCGGATCGTCGGCCCGGCACTCGCGTTCCGGCGCGAAGATCGGGTTGCGCGGCAAGTCGTGCGCTTCCAGCCAGGCGCGGCCCTCGCCGCTCTCCAGCCAATCACGCGCGAACTTATCTTCTACGTTGAGCACCTCTTCATTATCCGTGAACTCGTCGCAAGCGTCCGAGGCTTCGAGCTCGGTCCACTTGTCGATGCGCACGCGGCGAACCAGGTCTTCCCCGGCGGGTAGCGGCGGCTGATCGGAGGCGAAAATCTCGTTCATCTGCTGGTGGCAGGCGTTCGAGGGTTCCGTGCCGGACAGCGCGCAGATGGTCTTGTCCACGATACCGGCCGGCCGCGCCAGCCAGGTGGGACTGCCGCCGCTCACGTACGGCACCGCGAATGTCATGAATTGGGACCAGATCGGCGCGGCGCCCGTCAGGCCGGTGGTGTTGATCATCGGCGAGTAGTCCGCGTTGCCGATCCACACGCCGGTGACGAGATCGGGCGTAAACCCGAGCGTCCAGTTGTCGCGGAAGTCGTTGGTGGTGCCGGTCTTTGCGGCAACCGTGAAGGGCAGGTT
>DASXQN010000468.1:0-3789 GCA_036507155.1 Anaerolineales bacterium | reverse complement strand
CCGGGTTGCGGCAGTCAGTCATGCCATCCGTGAAAAGCAGCAGCGTTGAACCGGGCGGCAGATTGACCGACTTCTCGTCGAGCGTGATGGTCTCCCACAGGCCGAGCGCCATGCCCGGCCCGTACGGAAGACGCTCGACCGTACCATCCGGCTTCAGCAAGAGCGGCGGCTCGTGGCCGGCACGCGCGTAGCTGAACTCTCCAGTTGTAAGGTCTAACAATCCGTACAGGGCCGTGACGAATTGCGAGGATTTATCGAGCCGCGTGATGTGCCGATTAACGAGTCCCATGACCGCGCCGGGGCCCAGGCCGGAATCGGCTTCTGCCATCACGAGCGCGTGTGCGCGTGCCATGAACAGCGCCGATGGAATACCCTTGTCGGCCACATCGCCGATCAGGATGCCGATCTGGGTATTGTTGACTGGAAACGCGTCATAAAAATCGCCGCCCACCTGCCTGGCGGGCAGGATGCGCGCGCCGAAGTCGAATCCATCCGGAGCCGGCAGTTCATCCGGGAGGATGCTCAGCTGGATGTCGGCCGCGAGCTCGAGCTCGCGCTCGAGGCGTTCCTTCTCGACGATCTGCGCCTGCGCCGCTTTGAGTTCGTCGTAGGCTTTTTGCAGCGCGCGGTTCTTCTCCTGGAGATCGTGGAAAGACGCTTCATTCGTGGCGTCCAGTCGCTGGCTCAAGACACCCACCATGGAAATCGCGAGCACCGGCCAGCGTTGGATCGAGTCGTTGAACTTCGCGCGGCTCATGCTCCACACGCGCGTCGGTCCGCGGGTGCGGACGCTGGCGGTACGCTGGCCCTCGGGCATGATCAGGCTCATCTCGCCGACGTATTCCCCGGGTCCGACGACGCGCAGGAGCATTTCATCCGTCGTGTCGGCGGCCAGCAGCACTTCGAGCTGCCCGTTCATAACGACGTACAGGTGTTCACCAGGGTCGCCTTCGCGAAACAGGTAGGTGCCGGTCTCATAATCCTGGACCGGTAATTCCTGCACCAGTTTGCTCAGCTCTGCCTCTGGCAGATCCTTGAAGAGTGGAATTCGCAGGAAAACAGTCTCGTCCATGGTTTAGGCGCCGCGCAGATCCATTACTTCCTTGCCGGCGAGCTTATCCTGGATGCGCTCGATGACCGTATTCAGATGGCCGGCTTGATTCACGTAATCCAGGTTATCTGTGCGGATGGTCAGGACGGGACAGATGTCGAAGGCGGCCAGCCATTCGTCGTAGAACTGATCGAGCAGCGAGAGATACTCGAGCGTGATACCGGTCTCCATGTTGCGCGCCCGCCTTCGTATGCGATCGACCAACACCGAGGCCGGCGCCTTGAGGTAGATGAGAAGATCGGGCCGCGGCAGGCTGTTCACGACCAGCTCGAACAGGCGCCGGTACGCCAGGAAGTCTCGCTCGGACAGGTTGCCCATGTGGTGCAGCGCGCGGGCGAAGATGAAGGAGTCTTCATAGATGCTGCGGTCGAGGATGGCGGAGCGGGCGTCGCGCGCGGCTTCGAGATATTGTTCCGCCCGATGGCCCAAGAAGAAGATCTGCAGATGGAAAGCCCAGGCGTGCATATCGGCGTAAAAGTCGGATAGATAGGGATTGTCCGCCACGGATTCGTAACCGGTCCACCACCCCAACCTCGAGCCGATCCGTTCCGCCAGCGACGTCTTTCCGGCGCCGATGTTGCCGGCCACCAATACAAGATGCTTTGCCAAGATGACCTCAGCGTGCAGTTTTCAGAAGTATAGCAGAAAAGCAAAATGAGATTTGCTCAAGAGTATTGCAGAGAGAGTTTCGAAGACAGCTTAGTCTCACCACCAAGTCGCGAAGACACGAGGTCACGAATATAGTTTCTCTTGGTGTCTTCCCTGGCACCGCCCGCCAGGGCAGCTGTGTGACTTTGTGCCTTCGTGGTGAGTTATTTTTGGACCCTGGCTTAGAATACCTCGAGCGTGCCGCGGCGCTTCGCCTGGACTTCGAACCACGCGAACAGGAAATAACCCAACAAGCCGTATATCAATCCGATGCCGAGCTCGGCCCACAGCAGCGGACCGACCTGCGCCAGCGTGGCGCCGTCGACGAGGGCGCGCGCAGCCTGGATGCCGCGCGTCAGGGGCAGCGCGTACGAAATGCCTTGCATCCAGCGCGGCATCTCGGCCAGCGCCACATTTGCACCCGAGAAGATCAGCAGCAGAAAGTACACAAAATTGTTGATGAACATGACCTCTACGGTGATCAGGCTCAGGCAGCCCATAAGCAGGCCAAGAGCGCAAGTGCTGAGTGTGGTCACCAGGATCGTCAACGCCAGGCCGCCGAGATTCGTGTGCGAGAGATCCAGCCCGAGCAGGGCCACACCCCAGCCGAACGCAATCACGACGCCCAACATGCCGTCCAGGATGTGCATGAACGCGCGCCCGAAGAAAGTGACCAGGCGGTTCGCCGGCGTGCCGAACAAATAGGGCAAGGTGCCGGCCTCGCGTTCGCCACCCACGCTCATCGTCACGCCGAAGATACCGCTCACCGCCGCGATCTGGATCGCATTGCCGATGACGTAGAAGCTGGCATTGCCTGCGCCGGTTGCAAACGTCCCGAGGAAAACGAAGAAGAACATCTGTGCCAGCGGCATGATGATCTTGGAAGCCGCGTATTGCGCGGGTCGCAGCCAATGGAACAAAGCGATGTAAGAGAGCAGCGTGCCCTGCCAGAACAAGCGGAGGTTATTGCTAAGCGTTCGCATGGACTACTCCAATCCCAGGGTGGCGTCGGAACGGGCCCGGAAGAGCATGATCGTGAACAGCCGTGAGGCGATCAGCAGGTCGATGAGCGAGAACACTCCCAGCATCGCCCAGGCCAGCAGCGTCTCATTGAGCGGCGCCGCACCGGTCGAGGTCCCGTGCAAGGCGACGGCTGCCCAGTACGGCGGCAGCAGATAGGATACGGGAGTCGTCCAGCCGGGCAGCAGCGCGATCGGGAAGAGGAATCCGCACAACAGGTAGATCGGAAACTCCATTGCGTTTTGCCAGTGACGGACGCCGGGATTCATGACGAAGATCGGCGCAATGATCAGACCGAAGCAGATGAATGCAAAAATCGTCAGCACGAGCGTGGTGAAGAACAGCAGCGGCTGATCAATATGAAGGGGATACCGGAATAGCCACGCCGCTACGAAATAACTCAAGACCATCGACAGCAGGGACTGCATCACATTGGCCAGGTTCTTGCCGAAGACGATCACTTCGAACGGCGTCGGCAGCGCCACCATGGTCTCCAGCGTGCCACTCCAGCGCTCGGCGTTAATGCTGTTTCCTGAAATGAATAAAAGGCTCGACCACAGGCCGGTCAGACCCGAACCCACTACCACGAACATCGCGTATTCGGGACCCTTATCCTTCAGCATCCACATCGCCATGACGGCGATGATGATCGGCTGAAACAGGATCGTGAAGACGATAAAGCCGTCCATCAATTGCTGACGGATCGTCATCTCGGCCACCACGAGGATGGTGCGCCAATATCTTACCAGCATGCGGATGTTCACGCTTTGCCTCCCACCAGTCTCACGTAGGCATCTTCCAGTGTCGGCTCCCGCACCACGACGCGACCAAGCCGCTGGCCATCCAGCGCTGCCATTACATCCGGCACAGCCGCCGCGCCGCGCTGCGTTTGGATCAGGAGCATCTGTTTTTGTTCGTGCTCTTCGACCGCCAGCGAATCGACAAAGGGCAGGGCGCGCAGCTTTGCGAGCATGGCCTCGGGCGTGCCGAAGGTTTCCACCTCCACCACG
>DASXQN010000467.1:0-2039 GCA_036507155.1 Anaerolineales bacterium | reverse complement strand
ACTCGTTTGCAACCCCTTGAATCCTAATCTGGGAAAAGCCTACAGTTCGGGGACTTGCGGCCCGATTGGCGTCGCAGCCCCAATGAAAAACGGGGCCTGACGGCCCCGCTGCATGGTCTTGCCTGGCCGCTAGTCCAGCTTGATGTTGCCGGCCCTGATGACCTTGGCGTAGCGGTCGATTTCGCGCCTGAACAGGGCCCCGAGCTCCTCGGGCGTGCTGGCCACCGGATCGAGAGCCTCGCGGGGCATGAACGCTTTGATGTCGGGTGCCTTGAGCGCCTTGCCGATCTCCGCGTTCAGCTTGTCCACGATCGCCTTCGGCGTGCCCGCAGGGAAGAACATCGCGTACCAGTTGTCGGACTCGAAGCCCGGGTAGACCGAGTTCATGGTCGGCAAATCCGGGAAAGCAGAGGATTTCTTCGGCGTCGTCACCGCGAGTCCCCTGACCTTGCCCGACTTGATCTGGGGCGCGGCCACCGGCCCCGTGCCGAACAGGAAGTCCGTCTCGCCGCTCACCACCGAAATCATCGAGGGGCCGCCTCCCTTGAAAGGGATATGGGCCACGTTGACGCCGGTCGTCTGCGTCAGCATCTCGAGCGAGAGGTGGCTTGTCGTACCGGCACCGTTCGAGGCACCACTCATATTGCCGACGCGCTTGGCGAGCGCCACCAGCTCCTTCACCGATTTCGCCGGCACGCTGGGATGCGCAACCAGGACAAGCGGTGTGGATGAGATCCAGCTGACCGGTGCCAGGTCCTTTAGCGCGTCAAATTTCACGCGATTTCCGTAGAGCGTGACATTGACAGCCAGCGAAGCGGTCGTGAACAGGATGGTGTAACCGTCGGCCGGCGCGCGCACCGCGAGCTCCGCGCCGATGATGCCGCTCGCGCCAGAGCGGTTCTCCACCACGAACGTCTGCCCCAGGCTCTCGAAGAAATTCTTGCCGAGCAATCGGGCTTGGATGTCGGTGCCGCCCCCAGGCGGGAACGGCACGATGATGCGCACGGGTTTCACCGGCCAGGTCTGGCCCTGCGCCGCGGCGCCGAGCGCAGGACCCAGTACGGCGAGCGCAACTTGCAACATTCTCTTTCCGTTCATACTTCTTCCTCCTCGTTGAATTGACATCTGTAGCGCTATTGAACTCGCCCGGCCCTAACCGCGATAAATCGGCTCGGGCTGGGAAAAGAACGCGTGCAGTATGTGGTAAACCATCAGGTAATTGATCTGATGAAAGCTCGCGTGCGAGATGCCGGCCATCACGGAGAACTGCTTGTCGGGGTTGGGCAGCCGCTTGAAGAACTCGGTGAGGTCGTCGAAGCCCGCGATGCCATCGAACTGGCCGCGCATGATGAGGGTCGGCACCGTGATCTTTCCCGGATCCACCACCGGCAGCTTCGAGCACATGTCCACGTAAGTGCCGGTCGGCACCGAGTCGTCGAGCTTGAGGATGTGATCGGCGAACGCCTCGACCACCTTTTCCTCGGCGCAGCCCGGGTGGTCGCGGTTGAAGATGCTGCGCACGAAGGCGCGGTCGATGGGACGGCGATTCCTGGCCTTGAATTCGGGCAGCTTCTTGCGCCGCTCCGCGAGCGTCGGGCTGCCCTCGCCGGTCCAGACGAAAGCATCGAGCGCGAGACGCTTCACCCGCTCGGAATGGCGTTGCGCGAACAGTGCCGCGCGCAGTGCGCCGGATGAAATCCCGTACGCGAGAAACTGCTTCGTGCCGCGCGCCTTCATGATGTATTCGGTCGCCACCGCGAGATCGTCGGCGCCGTTGGCGATGTCGCAGCTGATGTCGCGCTGCTTGTCCGAGCGGCCGTAGCCCTCCATGTCCACGCACCAGGTGTCGAAGCCGCGCCCGGCGAAGTATTCCATCGCCGACGAATGCGCGCGCCCCGGAACCTGGAGATCGAACGTGGGCTGGGAAGCCATCGAGGAGCCGTGCACGAACAGGATCGTTCCCCGCGCGCCCTGCGGGCCGGCGGCGCGCTTTTCCCACAGGAACAGCCGGACGTCGCCTTTCTTCGTCCAATGTTCCT
>DASXQN010000466.1:0-3525 GCA_036507155.1 Anaerolineales bacterium | reverse complement strand
TGAACATCCCGGTGGCTGAGCGCGCCGATTACATCCGCGTGATCATGGCCGAGCTCAGCAGAATACAAAACCACCTGGTCTTCATCGGGACATTGGTCACGGATCTCGGCGCCTTCGTCACGCCGCTGTTGTATGCCTTCGAGGAACGCGAGTTGATCCTGGATATCTTCGAGGCCGCCTCCGGCACGCGTATGATGTGTAATTATTTCCGCTTCGGCGGCGTGGTACGCGATCTGCCCGAAGGCGTCCTGCAGAAGATCAAGGAATTGGCGTTCGAGCGCCTGCCAGCCAAGACCGACGAGTTCGACCGCTTCCTCACAGACAATGAGGTGCTGGTCTCGCGCATGAAGGGCATCCGCGTGATCGACGCGCAGGACGCGGTCAGATATTCGATCACGGGACCGATGCTGCGCGCAGCCGGCGTCCCGTACGACATCCGCCGGGCCGACCCGTATGGAATCTATGAGCGCTTCGACTTTGACATCCCCGTGCATCAAAACGGCGACATCTACGATAACTACCTGATCCGCCTGGATGAGATCCGGCAGTCGATCCGTATCATCCAGCAGGCCGCCCAGCAGATGCCGGAAGGCCCGATCAACTCACAGAAACCCCAGTACCAGGTGCGCGTGGCGGCCGGTGAGGCATATGGCCGGGTGGAAGCGCCAAAAGGTGAATTGGGTTTTTACCTGGTTTCGAACGGCAAGCCGAACCCGTGGCGGTATCACGTGCGTGCGCCCTCGTTTGTGAACATCACGGCGCTCGAAAAGATGTGTGTGGGCCAGAAGATCGCCGACTTCGTGGCCATCCTCGGCGTGATCGATTTCGTGTTGGGCGAACTAGATAGATAGAAGAGCGTGTCAAGTCCTAGAGTGTCAAGTGTCGCGTGTCGTGCGCCAGGCGAGAACACCCGCGGCAACACTTAACACTTGACACTTGACACATGACACATGACACCTGACACCTGACACCTGACACATGACACAGGAGCGCAGCGACCATGTATGGTAGAGGAATTCTCAAAGGACTGAGTGTCACCTGGAAACGATTCTGGGATACGTACCTGGATGACCTCTCTTGGTTCCTACGCGGCAAACAGCGCTATAACTCGGAGGCCGGCATCAAGCACCGCTCCAGCAAGGATGCGCGCGGCATCTTCACCGTCCAATACCCTGAAGAACGGCTGGTCATTCCGGAGGAATTCAGATACCTCCCATTCCTCGTCTACGATGAGGCACCAGACGGCAAACAGGAGATCCTGTGCACTTCCTGCGGGATCTGCGCGAAGGTCTGCCCGCCCCAATGCATCTGGATCGTGCGCACGGATGACCCGCAAACCGGTCGCCCGATCCCGGTGCCCGCGGAATTCTACGTGGACGCGGATATCTGCATGAACTGCGGCTTCTGCGCGGAATACTGTCCCTTCGACGCGATCAAGATGGACCACGATTTCGAGATCGCGTCCTATGGACGAAACGTGCTCAACATGCAGCAGCTGCTCAAGCCCTCGTCCTACTACGAGAAGATCCGTCCTCTGAATGCCTCACGCGAGGCCGAAGCACGTCGCGTGAAAGAGGCTGCCAAGGCCGCGAAGGCCGCAGCTGCATCGACGCCACCTGTACAAGAATAAACACAAAGGACACGAAGGCCACAAAGGTCTTAGTTATTCCCCATCGTGCCCTTTGTGACCTTTGTGTTGGAAACTGAGTGACAAACCACATGACAGAAAACATCACACAAGAAGCCGTACTCGCCGCGCTGAGCAAGGTCCAGGAACCGGAATTGCACCAGGACCTGGTGACGCTCAACATGATCCGTAACCTGGAGATCAAAAAGGACAAGGTTTCCTTCACCATCATGCTGACCACGCCTGCCTGCCCTCTGCGCGGCCAGATCGAGAAGGAAACCAGGGACGCGGTCATGACCGTCCCCGGCGTAAAATCCGTGGAGATGCGCATGGATTCGGATGTGCCCAATGACGGCCGCACGCGCGGCCTGTTGAACATGCCGATCCGAAACGCGATCGCGGTGGGCTCCGGCAAGGGCGGCGTGGGCAAGAGCACTGTGGCGGTCAATATTGCGGTGGCGCTCGCTCAAAGCGGCGCGCGTGTCGGCCTCCTGGATGCGGACATCTACGGGCCCAACGTCCCCACGATGCTGGGCGTCGAGAGGCTGCCGCCGCCGAACGGCAAGAAGCTGGTGCCGGCACAGGCTTATGGCCTCAAAATGATCTCGATGGGTCTGCTCGTCAAGCCGGGCCAGCCGTTGATTTGGCGCGGCCCGATGTTGAATTCCGCCATCCGCCAGTTCCTCGGCGACGTGGAATGGGGAGAGCTTGACTATCTGATCGTGGACCTGCCGCCCGGGACGGGCGACGCGTCGCTGTCACTCGCCCAGTCGCTTCCGTTGAGCGGCGCGGTGATCGTCACGCTGCCGCAGGCGGTCTCACTGGAAGACGCCAGCCGCGGCCTGCAAATGTTCAGAACGCTCGATGTGCCGATCCTCGGCGTGGTCGAGAACATGTCCTATCTAGATCTGCCGGACGGGACGCGCATGGATATCTTCGGCTCGGGCGGCGGCGAACGCCTGGCGGCGGCAACCCAGACGCGATTCCTCGGCGGAATCCCGATCGATGCCCGCGTCCGCGAAGGCGGCGATAACGGCCGGCCGATCGTGATCTCCGAGCCCGACTCTCCAGCTGGGGTAGCGTTACGCGGCATCGCGCAGAATATCGCCGCACAGATTTCGGTGGCTGCGCTGAGCGGGGGAAGCCAGCCAGAGATCAATATTGTGGAGTAAAGATAGTGGCTATTAGAAAGAAGAGATTAGAGAGCGGAGGATAGGAAGGACCTGATAGCCAAGAGCCGATCAGGTCCTTCTCATTTTCTGCCCGGAATCTTATCTTCCAATTTGCCTGTATACGCCCCGCTCCGAATTCTGCATTCTTCATTCCGCATTCCCTTCCTACGGTATAATTCTCGGCATGCAACCAAACATTGTCGGTGTTCGTTTTACCAAGATCGGCAAGATCTACCATTTCGATTCCCGCGCCGTTCCGGACGTCGGATTAGGCGAGCACGTCATCGTGGAGACCTCGCGCGGCCGTCACCTCGGCGAGGTCGTGCAGGTCCTTCAGGAATCCCCGGGCCGGCCCGAGGGCGGCTGGAAATCAGTAGAGCGGCGCGCCAGCCCACGCGATCTTCTCCTTCAGCAATCCTGGCAGTCGAAACAGACCGAGGCGATGATCAATTGTCGGGCCCGCGCCTCCGAGCTGGCATTGAAAGACATCAAGATCGTGGCCGCCGAATACAACTACGACGGCGCGCGCCTGGTGTTCATGTTCAGCACGGACACCGAGGATAAGGTGGATCTGAAGTCCCTTAAGAAGGACATGCAGAGGCTGTATCCCAACTCGCAGGTCGAAATGCGGCAGATCGGCCCGCGCGACGTCGCCAAACTGCTCGGCGGCATGGGCGCCTGCGGGATCGAAACGCGCTGCTGCTCCCAGTTCCTGACCGATTTCTC
>DASXQN010000465.1:0-2653 GCA_036507155.1 Anaerolineales bacterium | reverse complement strand
TCTCCCACGATCAGGGTCCGGAGAATGGTCAACAGACGATCGCGGTCATCGGTGAAATCCTGGAGCACCTGGACGGCGCCGCCGGCAAAAACCATGACGGCCATGAGGTCGGAGGACGTCAGCTGCGTCCTTACAAACTTTTCTGCCGCGGCCAGCGCGCGGAATTGGTCCGGGACGGGCATCGCAGTCATATCGAAGTATAGGACCAGCAAACGGTGGTCTCTGTACCGGACGTCTCCAGGCCGCCCGGGCGAGATTTTGGTCCGCGCGATCCGCGGCAGCGCGACGGGCTGGGATGAAAGGACCACTGATCCCGGGTCGTCACCATCAGGTAGCTTTTGGTATTCGACAAAAGCGATGGTCTGCGGCTTGCCGTCTTCCGTGACACTGAAGTCTTTGGCGGTGAGGCCCTCGACCGCGTTGCCTTTCTTGTCGTTGACCGTGACCGTCTCGACGATCAACTGGGTGCTGACAGTGAATTTGGCGGGGCCCTCACCGGCCGCGGGAGGGCGTTGTTGCGGCGGCTGCGCGCCGGCAATTAGCGCCGCCAGCCCGAGCGTGGCAGTGGTCCGTAGCATGCGTCAAAACCTCAAGCGCGCCGTGGTCTGCACGCTTCGCATCGGATTCGCCGCATTTGGCAACCCGAACTGGGTGTTGGTCACGAAGGCATTCCAACTCGGAAAGACAGGATGATTGAGGGCGTTCGTCGCGTCGAGCCTTATCTCGAGGTTCAGGCGATCTCCCATGCGGAACGTGCGGCCCAACGAAGCGTCGAGAGTGAATTGAGACGGGCCGGTAATGGAATTCCGTCCCGCATTCCCCCACCGGCCCGGAGCGGGCGCCGAATAGGCCGCAGGGTTCAAGAAGAGGCCGGGAGGAGCGGCATACAACGGCGCACCGGTGTAGTCCGGCCGGATGCTCGTCGTCACCCCCGTCCCCGCCACCACCGCGGGATAGAGAGGAGTCAGCGGCAGTCCGGTCCCCGCCGTTAATTGGGTGCTCACGGTCCACTCCTTGACGAGCGCGCTCCTCCACCCGCCGAGCAGCATTCCACCAGCCACTCCCATGCCGGTTGTGTATTGCGTCTGCACACTGAGCAGGTGGCGCTGATCGAGATTGGAACGCGCGCGCTCGGCGCGCAGATCCAGCCAGTTCTGCGCGATCAGGGAGCCGCCCTGGTCTCGTCCGCCCAACGCGGCGTTGTCGATTGATTTGGAGAAGGTGTACTGGACCGTCGCCGTGAAACCGCTGCGGAGCCTGCGCCGCACTTCGACCTGGCCGGCATGCCGCGTCGAATTGCCGTCGGAAGTCAGATACGCAAATCCCGTGGGACATGCGGGGCACGGATTCAGCGCCCCGATGGGAAACGTATTCGGGAGGAACTGCTGTTGCGCCCGGGTTCCCTTGGAGCCGAGATATGTTCCCATTATGATCAAGCCCGCAGGCAGGTCCCGTTGAATCGACAATTGCCAGTTCTGCGAGTACCCGATGCGGAAGCCCGGATCGAGGGCAAACGTGTTGCGAGTGATCGAGGAAGACGCGTTAAATCCCTTCGCCAGCGTCAGCGGATTGGACAGGCTGTTCTGCACGCGCAGACTTGTCGAAAGCGGCGATTGCTGCGCCATCTGGCTGGCGATCGATCGGTACACGGAAGTGTCATAGTAGACACCGTATCCACCGCGAATGACCATGGATGACGCTGAGAATGGCCGCCAGGCGAATCCAACGCGAGGAGCGAGATTGTTCCAGTCGGGACGAACCAACGAGTTGGGATAGCGTTCTCCGGTGAGGGAGCCGGCGGGGCTGGTTGCCACCACGGGAGCTACCAGCGCGAATGCCGGAGTGATGTCCAGGTTCACGAGACGTCCATACACCTCCGTAATCGGCGAGCCATATTCCCAGCGCAGCCCCAAGTTCAACGTGAAACCAGGGGTGACTCTCCAGTCCTCGGTGACGAAGGCGTTCGCCAACGACGCGCGAAAGTACTTGTCCGCGTTACCGAACGCGATAGAGCTGGTGTCGGGGATCCCCAGCAGAAAGCCGGCAAAATCGGAGCCTGTGCCGGCAACCGGAACGGCGTTCGCGCTTGCTTGCGTGGACGCGCCGGTAAAAGTGAATGAGCCGCGGGCGTCTTCCTGAGACAGCACATTGAATTGCTGTCTGCGGAAGTTGCCTCCAAAGGTGATGTTATGGCGGGCGCGATTCCACAGGATTGCGAGCGACAGCCCGCCGGTTTGATCGCGGTTCAGCGAGGATTGCGCATCCGAGAGTCCCGCGATTCCACTCGCGAAGGACAGCGCCGGTGGCCCCCAGTTCACCGGCTCCTGGTTATTGCCGGCGATTCCTGCTTCACCCGAAACATTCAAGCGGTGCGCAAAGAACGGTGTGGTCCGCGCCGTCCACCGGCTGAACTGGTAGCCTACGACCGCGTAGAGGCGCGGATGAAACGTGTGCCGCCAATTGATCCCCGCGTTGGCGCCTGCGCTCCTGGTCTTATCGAGGAAGCCGAATAGATTCGGGCTGTCCGTACGCGTGCTCAGATAGGATAGATTGCCCCAGAGCTGATTCCTTCGAGGAAGCCGCTGGTTAAAGCGCGCTTGCAGGCTGTCTTGATGGGTGTCTCCGATAATCGGAACCTGATAGTTATAGCGCG
>DASXQN010000464.1:0-2533 GCA_036507155.1 Anaerolineales bacterium | reverse complement strand
CACCTTCCCACGGTCTTAAGCAAACAGGAAGCCCTCGCGGTCATCTCGAAGATGTCGGGAGTGACGCGGCTCATGACGGAGCTGCTCTATGGCAGCGGACTCAGGCTGATGGAGTGCCTGCGTCTGCGTGTGAAGGACCTCGATTTCGAGAATCACCAGCTCATCGTGCGCGATGGCAAAGGCGAGAAAGACCGCGCCTCCGTTCTCCCGGATAGCCTGGTTCCGGCGCTGCGCGTGCAGATCGCGAGCGTCCGCAGGCTCCACGAACAGGATCTGAAAGAGGGGCTTGGGGATGTGGCGCTTCCGTACGCGCTCGATCGAAAATATCCGCAAGCCGGCCGGGAGTTGGCGTGGCAGTTTGTCTTCCCGGCCGCGCAGCGCTCGATCGACCCGCGCGCCGGCGTCATCCGCCGCCACCATGTGGACGAGAGCGTTCTGCAGCGCGCGATCAAAGTGGCGGCCCGCGTGGCGGGTATTTCCAAACCTGTCAGCCCGCACACGTTCCGCCATTCGTTCGCGACCCATTTGCTCCAGACCGGTTACGATATTCGCACGGTGCAGGAACTTCTCGGTCACAAGGACGTGAAGACCACAATGATTTACACTCACGTGCTTCAGCGCGGCGGACTGGCCGTCAAGAGCCCTCTGGATGAATGACGCTCCTATAAGCTGGTAAGAAAAGAGCGGGTCGTAAGACCCGCTCTTTTGGTTCGTTTAGCGTCTGTTCCGATCTCCACCGCCGCGGTCGCCGCCCCGGCCGCCGCTCCGTCCGCCGCGATCCCCACCACCGCGATCCCCACCACCGCGGTCTCCACCGCCCGAGCGGGGCGGACCGCTGCGAGGTCGGTCCTTGCTGCGCGCCTCTTCCGCCGTCCAGCCTTCGAGCACGGCCTGGCGTGAGAGCCGGATCTTGCCCTGCGGATCGATGTCCGTCACCATCACGGTGATCTCGTCGCCCATATTGACCACGTCCTCGACCTTGTTGACGCGCTCGCTGTCGAGCTGCGAGATGTGCACCAGGCCATCCATGCCGGGCATGATCTCGACGAACGCGCCGAAGGCCTCGATGCGCACGACCTTGCCGGTATAGATGTTGCCGATCTGCGCGCTCTCGCCGAGAGATTCCACGCGCTCCTTCGCGATCTTGGCGCCGTCGCCGCCGGTGGAAGCAATGTAGACCGTTCCGTCTTCCTGAATGTCGATCTTCGTGCCGGTCTCTTCCTGCAGCGCGCGGATGTTCTTGCCGCCGGGGCCGATCAGCGCACCGATCTTCTCCACCGGGATCTTCACGGTGATGATGCGCGGCGCGTGCGGTTTCAATTCGGGCCGCGGCTGCGCAAGGACCTCGAGCATCTTGCCCATGATCGTCATGCGCGCGGTGTTCGCCTGCGCAAGCGCTTCCTTCATCATCTGCGCGCTCAGCCCGGAGACCTTGATGTCCATCTGCAGGGCCGTGATGCCTTGCGCGGTGCCCGCCACTTTGAAGTCCATGTCGCCGAGATGATCCTCGGTGCCCTGGATGTCCGTCAGGATCTTGTAGCGGCCCGTCTCATCCGTGATCAAGCCCATCGCCACGCCGGCCACCGGTGCCTTGATCGGGACGCCCGCATCCATCAGCGCCAGCGTCGAACCGCAGACCGAGCCCATCGATGTGGAGCCATTCGATGACAGAGCCTCAGACACAACGCGGATGGTATATGGGAATGACTCTTCTGCCGGAATGACCGGTTCGAGCGCCCGTTCGGCCAGCGCACCGTGCCCCACCTCTCGCCGGCTCTGCCCACGGAGGGGCTTGACCTCACCTGTTGAGTAAGGCGGGAAGTTGTAGTGATGTATGTAGCGCTTTGTATTGTTCGGGTTTAACGAGTCGATCTCTTGTGCTTCGCCCAAGGTGCCGAGCGTGGCCAGTGATAGGATCTGCGTTTCACCACGCGTGAAAAGGCCCGAGCCGTGCGCGCGCGGGGACGTGCCAACCTCGCACCAGATAGGGCGGATGTCCGTCGGGCCGCGCCCGTCGGGGCGTTTCCCAAATGCCAGGATGCGCTCGCGTACGATCTTCATCTCGGCATCGCTGAACGCGGCGCGCACTTCCTTTTCGGCCGGATACTCCGCCGCATTCGCGCCTTGCGGCACGTTGCACATCTCGGTCACGAGCTTTGTCACCAACTCGTCCATCCCGCCATAAAACTCGACCTTGCTCAACGGCTTGTCGAGCAACTCGGTCATCGGCCCCTTGACGCGCTCGAAGACTTTCTTTTCCAGTTCATCGTTGGCTTGAATGACGGAAGCCGTTTTCTTGGGCTTGCCGACCTCGGATTGCATCTTGAGCTGCAGCTCGATCAACGGCTGCAGGGACTTGTGGCCCAGGTCCAGCGCAGCAGCCATCACGTCTTCAGGGATTTCATTGGCGCCGCATTCCACCATCAGGATGGCGTCCTTCGTGCCGGCGATCCGCAGGTCCAGATCCGAGGCGTCCATCTCGGCGAAGGTCGGGTTGAGGACGAACTCGCCGTTGACGCGTCCGACGCGTACC
>DASXQN010000463.1:0-5256 GCA_036507155.1 Anaerolineales bacterium | reverse complement strand
CTCATCGCGAAAGCTGAGGCGCCGGTCTCTTTCCCAGAGAATGGTCCGCTCGCCGCTGTTCTTGTCGATAATAATGAAAGCGTACTGGTTCCGCGCGCCCTCCTCCACCAGGACGGAGGAGGTGTCGATATTCTCCGAGTGCAGGCTCTGGAGCGAAAAAGCGCCGATCTCGTCGGACCCGACTTTTCCGATGTACTTCCCCTTTAATCCCATTCGGGAAATGAAACTCACGGTGGTGGCCACCTGCCCGCCCGCGAGTTTTTCGTAATGCAGGATTTCAGTCTTGGTGTCGAAGCGAGGGTAGTGGGGAACAACGCAAAGGTAGTCGACGGCGTTTAATCCGAAGCCGACCACATCAAAAGCGCTGTTGCCCGGGAGAACAACGTCAAAGCTATCAGAGGGACTTGCAAGCCGCTTGATCTTCATTTCACTAATTTCAGGGAGCGTGAAGAATTCTATTCGTGTTAATTCGTGGCTTAAAAAGCAGCCACGGATTTCACGAATTCCACGAAAAAATCACCGTTAAGCTATTTCAACGTCGAGAGAAATTCAACCAGATCCACCAATTGTTGAGGCGTCATCCCGGAGGAGAGTCCGGTGGGCATGAGCGAGGTCGTTCCTTTGGTTCGCGCAAGGATCTCGCTGGTGGGAATTCGCGCGATGTTCCCATTCGAATCCATGAGCTCGACGTCATTGCCGGTTTCTGATCGGATGTATCCGTCCAGGAAACCTCTTGATTTTGTGCGAAGAAGCCATACCTGATACTCGTGCGCGATCGCCGCGCTGGGATTGAGGATCGATTCGAACAACGCGTCGCGAGCGAGCTTTTCGCCGATACGGCTCAAGTCAGGGCCGACGGCCCGGCCTTCTCCGGCGATCTTGTGGCAGCGCGCGCACTGGGGGCCGTCGCTGCCAAAAAAGGCGGCGCGGCCCTTGTTGACGTCTCCCCTCATGCGCAGCAACGCCGGCAGAGGAGGCAAAGTCCGGCCGCTCCGCGAGGCGGGGAGAGGCAGCAGCCGTTGCGCCATGAGCCGGACGTTCTCATGCTGGCTGGTATTGGTGACGGAAGCTGCGTCGAGAACGAGATCCTGAGGGAGCTTACCTTCCTCAGCCATCTGAAGTATCAACAGTGCGCCTCCGCGCGAGACTCCCAGTTGCCGGACAAGCTCCTTTCGCACGGCTTTCGACTTTGACAGGTCCGTCAGAATCGCCGACAGGGACTGATAAGCCTCATCGGTCCCCAGAGCCCCGATCGCCCTGGCTGCTGCCAGCGCAACGCGGATTTCCGGATCACCCAGCAAAGCTTTCATAGGGGCAAGCGCCGCAGGCGATTGAAATTGCCGGATCGTATCAATGGCAGAAATCCGCTCCTCGATGGTGCTCTTGCTATCACCCGCCACTCGCGCCAAATCGGGCAGGAAGCCGGAGAGACGCAGATCGCGAATCATTCTCCCCGCCTCTATTCTGAGTTGCGGGACGACCAGACTCTCTTTGAGAAACGCATGCAAGCGAGTGTCCCCTCGAACGAGGGGCCAGGCACTCCCTTCGTCGCGCACAAGCAATTCGAGAATCCGGACTATAAGCGGGCGAGGGGCGGACAACGCCAATTGGGCAATCATAGCCTCCGCGGCCGGATCCCCGCCCCCGGCGGCAACGACCTCCAGGGCGCCCAATCGCTCTTCAACCGGGCGCCCCGCGTCCGCGAGGACCTTCGCCGCCGAGTCGACTGCTTCAGCCGTATGCAACTGAAGCGCGAGCTGCGCGAATCTCCTGTCCCACTTATTCGCGGATTCCTGCAGGATCCGGTTGGAGAAATCGCGTCCCCGCGCACGGATCGCGATTCCAAGCGCCTCGCGGTAAAAGCGATCCTGACCATCAAATTGCCGGGCGAGTTTCAGGATCCATTCGGAAGACCATTCCGCAGCTTTGAACTCCTGGCGCTGCAAGCGCAAGAGAATCTCGCGCCGCACGCCCGGGTCGGGATCATCCAACAACCAGGCGGCTCTCTTGAGCGCGTCGGGACCCTGTGCCGCGAGAATTCGCACTGCCTGAATTCGAAATTCGATCCTGGTGTCCTGCGCAGCCTCGTTTATGGCCTTCAGACCTTCTTCCCCCCGGCCGGCGAGCAGCCACAGTGCTCGCGCCTGGAGGACTTCATCATTTTGACTCCATAGAGACTGCAGTTCTCGAAGGGCGGATTCGCTTTTGTCCTGGTTTAAAGCCTGGAATGCCATGAAACGAATGGCTTGGTTGGGAGAGGCAAGGGCCGCAGCGGCGCCGGCAGGGTTCGAGACATCGAACTTGGTCTGGCGAGACGGCGCCCCGAGAGGCGCGAGCCGGTATATTCTGCCGCGCTCGAAATCCCCGATGTTGTGCCCGCCTACACCCGGGTCGTACCAATCCGCAACGAAAACAGAGCCGTCCGGCGCAGTAGCGACATCTATAGGCCGGAACCATTTGTCGCCGGGGCACGAGAGCAAAGTTTGCATTTGCGCCGAGTAGGCTGCGCCTTTGCCCCTGACCGGGTAGGAGCGAATCACTCCAGGCCCGGCATCTGCGTGAATCAACGATCGCTGGTACTGTGGCGGGAGAAGCGTTCCTTCATAAAAGATCATCCCGGTGGGTGAGCCGAATCCGGTTTTGAGAATCTTGGGCACTATGCCCGGGATGTCTTCGTTCCAATGCACGGCATCGAGGCTGCGATCTCCTTTCCGGCGCGGCCAGTAACCGTAGTTGCCCCCTTCCATGACAAAAACAATCCGGCACTGCTGGTTGCCGTCGTCGTCATTATCCGAAATAAAGACGTTGCCGAACGAATCGACCGCCGGCTCGAACGGGTTTCGCAATCCTTCCGCAAGCAGTTCCAGCCGGTTTCCTTCCAGGTCCGTGCGCAGCACTGACGCCGCCATATGCTCGGCATTCGCTCCAACGCGGATGCGGTTCCCCTGCTTGTCTGTCACATCCAGGCCCGAATCGCCATTGCTCATGTACAAGTATCCATCGGGGCCGAATATGACGCCATGAATGGCATGGTCGTGATCAACGCCCTTGAATCCGGTCAATACCACAGTCTTTTTGTCCGCGACGCCGTCGCCATCGGTGTCTTCCAGATAAAACAGATCGGGTGACTGGCAAACGTAAACTCGATTTCCGAGGACTGCGATACCGAGCGGAGCCTGAAGCGAGGGGTCTTCATAAAAAGTGGTAGCTTTGTCGCATCGTCCGTCACCGTTCGTGTCCTCGAGAATCCGGATGCGATCCCCGCCTTTCCGAGTGAGGGGATTCTTGAAGAGGCGGTAATTTGCGGCTTCCGTGACCCACACCCGTCCCTGCGCGTCGATGTCCATGGCGGTGGGGTTGACGAGATCGGGTTCCGCGGCAAACAGCGTAACCGCGAGGCCCTCGGCGGCTTTCATCCGCTGCAGCGCACTCCCTGCGGGCAGCCTGGCGTGGATCGACCCGGCAACAAGAATGATGGTTGCGAGAATCGTGGCCGGCATCATGGCTCGTCTCATTTAGTTGCTCCGTTCCGGCCAGTAACCTACTGCCTCTTGCATGTTCGCGTCAATCCCCACGCAGGGCCAGAGTCTTTGCGTCTTCGTGTCTTGGTGGTGAATGCAGTGAATCCGTACTCACCACCAAGACACGAAGACACCAAGACCTTCAAGAATGATTTGGTTGACGCTGGGCCGCCAGGTGTAAACCGGCGGTCATATCTCATCAGATTCGGAGATGAGGCCGGCGTCGGCAAAGCTGAAATAATCGTCGTGCCCCAGGATGATGTGATCCAGGACCCGGATGCCCAGGATCTTTCCCGCGCGACAGAGGCGCTGGGTGCACTCCCTGTCCTCCCGGCTGGGCGTAGGGTCACCCGAGGGGTGGTTGTGCAGGAAGATCAATGCCGCTGTGCTGTCCCGTACCGCGGGGGAAAAGACTTCCCTGGGGTGGACCACAGATGTGCTGAGGCTTCCAACCGAGATCAGCACCTCGCGCAGCAACCGGTTCTTGGAGTTGAGGTGCAGCGAAAGAAAATGCTCTTTTGCTGCGGCAAAGAAGCGAGAGCGATATCCTAGGAACAGATCACGGCTGTTAGAGTACTTCTCGCCAGGTTTGAGCGGCGAGGAGCAAAGGCGGCGCCCAACGGCGAAAGCAGTATGCAGAAGCACGGCCTGACGCCCCGAGACTCTCCCTCGCAGGCGAATCTCTTCGATCGAGGCCAGGGCCAACGAAGCGGCTGTGCCAAAATGCGCCAGCAGCCGCCGCGCCGAGGCATCTGATGCCCCGCTATCACGCCCGTTCCCCAGCAGAAGTGAGATCAGCCGGCGCGTTTCCCAATCGGAATCTTCGGGTATGACGGGGGTCTGCGATACTTCGCATCCCGCGACTGACGATGGCCGCAACTGGACTTTCTCCTCCCTAGAATCTAACGATCGAAGGGGAGAAAGTGCCAACAAAATCAGATGGCGAGACCACCGTCTACCTGAATCACATGTCCAGTAATGTAGCGGGCATCCTCAGACAGAAGAAATGCGGCAATCCTGCCCACCTCCTCAGGAGTTCCGAACCGCTTCAGCGGGATCGCCTCCAGCATCGTGGACTTGTACTCTTCTGAAAGCCCTTGAGTCATATCAGTACCGATGAGGCCTAGAGCGAGCGCATTTACCGTGATGTTCCGGCTGGCGAGTTCCTTTGCAAGCGCCTTGGTCAGTCCGATCATGCCGGCCTTGGATGCCGAATAGTTCGCCTGACCCGCCATCCCTACGACGCCGCTGATGGAAGTAATATTGAGAATGGATCCGAAGCGCGCCTTGACCATCAGCGCGCTCACTGCCTTCGAGAAATTAAACGCGCCCTTCAGATTCGTATTCAGCACCTCGTCCCATTCGTTCTCGGCCATGCGCAGAATCAGTTTGTCCCGGATGATGCCGGCATTGTTGACCAGGTAATCAATGCGGCCGAAGTCTTCTTTGACCTGCCTTATCATCGCCTCGACGGCCCCGTAGTCCGCCACATCCGCCTGGATTGCCAGCGCTCGTCTGCCGATCAGCGTCATCTCGGAAGCAAGGGTTTGCGCGGCCTCGGCGCTATGGGCATAGTTAAATGCAATGTCACAACCCCGGCGGGCCAACTCCAAACAGATGGCTCGTCCTATGCCGCGCGCCGCTCCGGTGATAATTGCGACTCTACCTTCAAAGCTCATAACAATCCAGTTTGGCCTGATTTTTGGTGTCTTTGTGGCACAGGCAAGAATCCAGG
>DASXQN010000462.1:0-4869 GCA_036507155.1 Anaerolineales bacterium | reverse complement strand
GCGAGACGCGGCCGGCGGAAGCGCGCGCGGCCGGCCACCGCTCTCCGCGCGAACGCATGACCCAACTCCGGCAAGAGCCGATCTTGCTGTGGTTCAGCCTGATCGCGCTGTTCATCGGTTCCATTTACATGCAGGGCATGGTGACGCTTCCACTGGACATGCAACGGCACGGCCTCGGGCCGGAGAAATACGGCCTCGCGGCGGCCGTCAACGGGATCTTGATCGTGTTGATCAGCCTGCCCGCCAGCAACCTCGCAAATCGCTGGCCGCGCTTCCGGGCCATGGCCGCCGCGGCGCTCCTGCTCGGAATGGGATTCGGTTTTACCGCTTTCGCGACGACGCTGCCGCTCTTCGTGATCAGCGTGGCTATCTGGACGCTGGGTGAGATCATCGCGTCCGCGGTCGCGCCGGCCATTATCGCGGACCTCGCCCCCATCGAGCTGCGCGGTCTGTACCAGGGGATCTTCGGCTCGATGTGGGGATTATCTTTCTTCATCGGACCGCTGATCGGCGGCTGGATCTTTGAGCACATCGGCGCGCAGGCACTGTGGGGCGGCTGCTTTGCGCTGGGAATTTTGCTTGCCGGAGCTTACTTGTTGCTGGGCGGACCAGCGCACCGCAGATTGAAGCAGGCCATCCCGTCCGCGCAGAGCTAGCGGCCAAAAGCGCGGATTGGTTTTGTGCGATAATTGACAAAACCATTCGGAGAAATGTCGATGCCCGGCTCGAACCGCTCGCACGAAGACATCCTCTTTGCAGAGTTCGAATATGCGGCGCGCACCGCGTCGCAAGCCAACGAGGACCGCGTCCGCGTGGCATCTTTTTATTTGATCGCCGTCGGATCGCTGGTGGCTGCTCTGTTCAGCACGCAATTCTTTGGGCCGGATTTCAGGGTCCCGCAGCTCAGCCTATTATTTAGTGGACTGTTCTTCGTCCTGACCCTGCTCGGCAGCAGCACGGTGCTGCAGTTGGCGCGTCTGCGCGCAGCCTGGTACGAATCGGCGCTGGCGATGAATCAGATCAAGGACTACGCGCTGAAGAAGGACCGCAAGCTGGCGGAGGCCTTTCGCTGGAGGACCGACAGCCTGCCGCCTCTGTACAAGCCAAGCAGCATCTCCTTCCTCCAGGCACTGGAGGTCGCCTTGTTGAGCAGCCTGACCTTCGGCGCGGCCGCGTACTTCCTCCAAGCTGGGCTCGGATACACGCGCTGCATTTGGGCGCTCACTCCGTTACTGGGACTGCTCTCCTTCCTGGCGCAGCTTGCCATCTACAAGCGGTCTCTCTTCGGCGCCAACAAGAAAGGGAAATGACCGGAACAGTCCATGCCGCGCGACTACGATCTCGATAAGACCCTCCCCACCGACCACCAGCGCCGGCCTGAATATCAGCAGCCGGACGATTGGATGCGCGCCTTCCTGAAGGTCGCGCAGCTGGCGCACGTCGCCTCCAGCCGCGACGACCAACCCTTCGTCAACCCGACCATGTTCTGGTTCGACGAGCAGAATCACCGGATCATCTTTCACTCCAACCTGGCTGGCCGCGTGCGCGCCAACGTGGAGTACAACCCGAAGATCGCCATCGAGGTCAGCGAAATGGGCCGTGTCCTGGCGTCCAATATTGTTCTGGAATTTTCGCGCCAGTACCGCAGCGTGGTCATCTTTGGCACGGCCGAACTCGTGGAGGACAATGAAGAACAACGACGGGTGATGAACAACCTGATCACCAAGTATTTTCCGGCCATGCAAGCCGGCAGGGAATACCGTCCAATCACAGACCAGGAACTGAAACGCACCTCGATCTATGCGGTAAGGATCGAGGCGTGGAGCGGCAAGGAGAACTGGAAGGAACGCGCCGACCAATCCGACGAATGGCCGCCGCTGGATCCAAAATGGTTTGAATAACTCTCAACCGCTGGTCGAGTAGTGGCGACTTTGGCGCCACGTATCGAGACCGAAGCTCTCCGCAGTAGGAGGTTCATATGTCCCAAGACAAATCTCGCACCGAGGAATTCAAGATAAATGGCGAAGAACTGCTCGCCAGGATCAAGAAACTCGTCCATGAGGGCAACATCCGCCGCATCATTATCAAGAATAAAGAGGGCCAGACGGTGATGGAAATCCCGCTAACGGTCGGCGTGGCGGCTGCCTTGCTCGCTCCAACGCTGGCCGCCCTCGGCGCAATCGCGGCATTGGTCACGGAAGCCACGGTGGTGGTCGAGAAAGCGGAATGAACACGTGAAATCCTTTCGCAAGGAACTCAGCTTCAGCGTGCCGACGCGGCGCGCGTTCATCAACATCACGCCGCAGGTGGAAGAAGCCTTGCGCGAGAGTGGTATCCGGGAGGGCTTGTGCCTGGTCAACCCCATGCACATCACGGCCTCGGTCTTCATCAACGACGACGAAAGCGGCCTGCACCAGGATTACGACCGCTGGCTGGAGCGCCTCGCCCCTCACGAACCCACCGACCAGTACCTGCACAACCGCACCGGCGAAGACGATGCCGACGCGCATCTCAAGCGGCAGGTGATGGGACGCGAGGTCGTGGTGGCCATTACCGAAGGCGGGCTGGATTTCGGGACCTGGGAGCAGATCTTCTACGGGGAGTTCGACGGCCGCAGAAAGAAGCGCGTGCTGGTCAAGATCATCGGCGAATAGGGCCGGCAAACTGCATTCCTTTTACAATTTTAGGCCGCGGCCGACCGGGATATGATTGCCGCATCTCCGCCTCGAAAGGATACGAGATGAGCGAGGTTCAACAGTTCGGACAACGGGTCATCGAGAACGTCGAACGCGTCATCATCGGCAAGCGCGCCGCGATCGAGTTGGCGGTGGTGGCACTGCTGTGCGAAGGCCACGTCCTGCTGGAGGACGTGCCTGGCTCCGGCAAGACCATGCTGGCCCGCTCCCTGGCCGTCAGCCTCGGCATCGGATTCAAGCGCATCCAATGCACGCCGGACCTGCTGCCCAACGACGTGACCGGCGTGTCGATCTTCAACCAGAAGACCGGCGAGTTCGAGTTTCGGCCCGGCCCGATCTTCGTGAACATCCTGCTGGCGGACGAGATCAACCGCGCCACGCCGCGAACGCAATCCGCGTTGCTGGAGGCCATGCAGGAACAGCAGGTCACCGCGGACGGCGTCACGCGCGAGTTGCCGCGCCCATTCCTGTTGCTGGCCACGCAAAACCCGATCGAGTACGAGGGCACCTTTCCTCTGCCCGAAGCGCAGTTGGACCGTTTCCTGATGCGGCTTTCTCTCGGCTATCCCTCGCCGCAGGATGAACGACAAATCCTGGTGAATCTGCAGCGCGAGCATCCGATCACGCACCTCGGCAAGGCCGCCGATAGAAGTGACCTTTTGACGCTGCAGCGTCAGGTGTGGGACATCCATGTGGACGAGACCCTGCAGCAATACATCGTCGAGCTGGCTGCCCGCACACGCTCACACCCGGACCTGATGCTTGGGATCAGCCCCCGCGGCAGTCTCGCCCTCTTCAAGGCCGCGCAAGCGCTGGCCGCCATGCGCGGGCGCGACCATGTCATCCCGGACGACATCAAATACCTCGCGCCCGTGACGCTGCCCCACCGCCTGATCGTCAAACCCGAAGCCGAACTGCGCGGCCGGACGGCGCAGGCGATCCTCTCGGATGTCCTGGAAAATACGCCACTGGACCTCGGCGGCGTGGAACGCTCGTAACCCGCGCGCATGGCCGGCGCATATGTTCCCCTCCTGATCTTGCTGGTCGCATTGGCGGCGTTTCTGCGCGACGATTTCGCGCTGACCCTGATCTATTTGTTCGTTGCGGCATTCGCGGCCGGCACGTGGTGGAGCCGCAGGGCACTCTCGCGCCTCGAGCAGGAGCGGCATTTCAGCGATCACGCATTTCTGGGGGAACAAATAGCGATCGAGATCCAGGTCCGCAATCGAGGCTGGCTGCCCGTCCCGTGGCTCGAGCTGCGCGAGACGCTGCCGCTCGCGCTCGCCGGTCCGCAGGTTTTTCGTCGCGTGACCAGCCTGGGTCCGCGCGGCGCGTCCCGCTTCGAGTATTCCATGCAGGCGCTCAAGCGCGGCTATTATCCGATCGGGCCGATGTTCATCTCCAGCGGCGACATCCTGGGTTTGAATGAACCTGCCCGGCGCGAATGGCCGGTCGAATACCTGACGGTTTATCCGAAGATCATCCCGCTGACAAAGGTCAAGATCCCATCGCAATCTCCGCAAGGGACCCTGCGGCATACGCAGCCCCTGTTTGAAGACCCTACGCGCGTCTTCGGCAAGCGCGAGTACACCGCGGGCGATTCGCTGCGGCGCGTCGATTGGAAGTCCACCGCGGCCACGGGACAACTGCAGGTGAAGATCTTCGAACCCTCCATCGCGCTCGAGACCTTGATCTGCCTCAATCTCAATGCCGGCGACTACCATCATCACACGCGCATCGATTCCACCGAGCTGGCGATCGTGATCGCCGCCTCGCTCGGGAATTGGATCACCTCCAAGGGCCAGACGGTCGGGTTGAAAGTCAACGGCCGCGATCCGCTCATCCCGGAAGGCATCCCACAGTACTTCCCGCCGCGCAAAGGCAAGATGCACCTGATGCGCATGCTGGAGACGCTGGCACGCGTGGACCTGACGAGCGATTCGTCCTTCACCGCGTTGATCCAGGAACAGCACTATCACCTTTCATGGGGCACCACGCTGCTGGTCATCACCGGCGAGGCCCGGGACGATCTGCTCGATGAACTCTATCAAGCGCGCCGTTCAGGACAGAATGCCGTGCTCATCCTGGCGGGCCGCAGCGCTTCCAGCGAGGAGAGTCGCGTCAAGGCCCGTTTCTTCGGGATCCCGGTCGTGAGCATCCTGCACGAACGCGA
>DASXQN010000461.1:0-1987 GCA_036507155.1 Anaerolineales bacterium | reverse complement strand
ATCATGATGCCGGGCTACGACGGCTGGCAGGTTTTGAATTCACTAAAGGGCGATGAGAAGACTCGCGAGATCCCCGTGGTGATCTGTAGCATCGTCGAGGAGCAGGATCGCGGCTTCAGCCTCGGCGCGGCGGATTATCTGGTCAAGCCAATCCTCGAGGAGGATCTGGTGGAGGCGCTGGATCGCCTGAATGCCGATGGCTCCATCACCGAAGTGCTCGTGATCGACGACGATCCGAATGACCTGAATTTGATGGCCAAAATGCTCAACGATCAGGGCCGCTATAAGCCGACGCTGGCCCAAGGCGGGAAGAGCGGCTGGGAGTTGATCAGGTCACAGCCGCCGCATGCGGTGATCCTGGATCTATTTATGCCCGATATGGACGGATTCAAGCTGCTCGAAAGCATGCGCGCCAACGAGAAATACCGCGAGATCCCGGTCATCGTCGTCAGCGGCGGGGATCTGACACCTGCTCAGCAGCAACAACTCAGCGATTTCGGACAACGGTTGATTTCCAAGAGCTCCTTGAGCGAGAAGGACTTGATCGAATCCATAGAGCGCTCCCTGCGACGCGTCAAGCCGAAGTAAGATCGGGGAGCTGGTCCGCCTGTGTCATTCACGATCAAGTGCCTGGACTGCGGCCACTCCGCGCCGTATTTCCCCAATTCTGTAAATTGCCCGCGCTGCAACAGTCAGTGGCGCGAGGCAGAATATGATCTGGATCAAATCGCCGGCAGCTTCGTGCAGCAATTGGGCGGGCGGCCGTTCGATCTATGGCGCTATCGAGAGCTGCTGCCCGTCCGCAACCCGATCCTTTCGCTTCGATTGGGAGAGGGCGGTACACCGCTGACGCAGGCGGTCAACTTGGGGATGATGCTGGGCTGTCCAAACCTCTTCATCAAAGATGAACGACAGGGGCCGACCGGATCCTTCAAAGACCGCCAGGCGTCGGTCACGATCGCCGCTTTGAAGGAGGCAGGCATCACGGAGATGGTTGCCGCCTCGACGGGCAACGTCGCCATATCCTACTCGGCGTACGCCTCCAGAGCCAGCATAAAACTCTGGGCATTCGTGACGAGCCTGGTGCCCGCCACAAAGATGCGCGAGATCGCGTTATACGGCAGCCAGGTCATCAAGGTAACCGGATCCTATGACCAGGTTAAGCAGATGGCGGCCGAGTTCGCGCGGCAGCGCAGCCTGTACCTGGATATGGGCCCCCGCACCATCACCTCCATCGAGGCCATGAAGACAATTGCATTCGAAATTGCTGAGCAGCTCGCCGGGCTGCTTGGGCCACCCGTGCAGGCTAACGGTAAGCCGATTGCCTGGCGCACTCCGGACTGGTATGTCCAATCCATCAGCGGCGGGATGGGGCCGCTGGGCGTCCACAAAGGATTCCGCGAGCTTCGACAAATGGGCATCACTGACAGAGTGCCGGCACTCGCACTGATCCAGTCAGAAGGTTGCGCACCGATGGTCGAAAGCTGGAAGCAAGGGCTTGAGACTGTTGTGCCGGTCACCAAACCTCAAACGCACATCGAGACGCTGGCAACCGGCGACCCCGGCCGAGCGTATACCTTTCTCCGCAAACATGTCGACGAGACGAACGGTGTGTTCGAAAGCGTCTCGGACGAAGAGGCATTTCGAGCCATGCATGTGCTCGCAAAAATGGAAGGCATTTCGGCAGAGCCGGCGGCAGCGGTTGCATTCGCCGGCCTGTTCAAGCTCATCCGCGCCGGCGTCATCAAGCCGACCGATCTGGTGGTCGTCAACTGCACTGGACACACGATGCCCGCCGAACAATTCATCTTGGGCGACAATTGGTCGCGCAACATCGTGCTGCCCCGTGAGCAGACCCCTCAGGACGGGCTACTGGCTGCGCTGAACAACGTCGCGCCGGACCGCTTCCCGCGCGTCGCCATCGTGGATGATTCGGTCGACGCAAGGCGGCTGATCCGGCGGATCCTGCAATCCCAGGGCAACTTCA
>DASXQN010000460.1:0-4169 GCA_036507155.1 Anaerolineales bacterium | reverse complement strand
GGGGATATCGCTGCGTTCGATCGCTCGTTCCAGGACGCAGGCCAGCGGCTGATCGCGAAGTCGCTGGATAATCGCGCCGGCGTGCTGGTCGCCATCGAGACCATGCGCGCGCTCAAGTCCACGCCTCACGACGTGTATTTTGTATTCACAACGCAGGAGGAGGTGCAAGTGCGCGGCGCCGCGACCTCCGCGTTTGGGATCGAACCCGAGATCGCCATTGCGGTGGACGTCACGCCCGCGGGCGACACACCGGATGCCTTGAAGCTTGAGGTTGCGCTGGGCCGGGGTCCCGCCATCAAGATCCGCGACGTGGGCATGCTCGCCGACGCGCGCATCGTGGACTGGATGATCCGCACGGCCGAGAAGGCGCGCATCCCGTATCAACGTGAAGTGCTCACCGTGGGCAGCACCGATGCGATGGCGATCCAGGTCTCGCGCGCGGGCGTGCTGGCCGGCGCACTGTCGGTGCCGGTGCGCTATGTGCACTCGCCTTCCGAGATGATCGATTACGCGGACCTGCAAAATTCCGTTAAATTGCTGACGGCCCTGCTGCGCGGGCCGGTGGATCTGGAATGACGCGTTTCCTGTTGCGCGTTGCACTCACTGCGTGCTTCGCGTTCGCGCTTGCGGGCTGCGGTACGCCGTTCGCGATTCCTTCGGCCACTGAGGCCGGTTCCGGCCCCGAGGCGGGTACCCGGACCGGGACTCCGGCCGCGCTGTCCACGGCGGAGCCCGGCACGCCGCGCTTGCTTCGGCTGTGGCTGCCATCCGATTTCGACCCGGACGCGGAAACCGCGTCCGCACGGATCCTTAAGGCACGTCTGGATCTTTTTGCCAGCGTCCATCCTGAGATCATGCTGGACATTCGCGTTAAAGACCGGACCGGACCGGCGCGCCTGCTTGAGATGCTCGCACTGGCACGCGCTGCCGCACCTGAAAGCCTGCCGGACCTGGTGGCCCTGCCGCGCGAAGACGTGGAAGACGCCGCGCTGAAGGGCATCATCCATCCGATCGATGGCCTGACCGCCGTGCTGGACGATCCGGGTTGGTACTCATACTCGCGCCAGCTTGGCCACGTGCAAAACAGCGCCTATGGATTGCCTTTCGCTGGCGATGCGCTCGTGCTGGCGTACGATCCCACCCGCTACGCGACCCCGCCGCAGGATTGGAATGCGATCTTGAAGCGGCCCGGCGCGCTGGCGCTGACGGGCGACACGCCTCACGTGCTGTTCCTCATCAGCTTGTACCGCTCGATGAACGGCGGCTTGTTGGATGAACAAAATCATCCGTTGCTCGAAGCGTTCGCGTTGCAACCCACGCTTGAGATCGTCGAGCGCGCCCGCATCAATCGTTCGCTGTTCGTCTCGAGCGAGGAGGCTGCCTGGCAAGAGCTGCTGGCCGGGCGCGCGGCCTGGACGGTAACAACGGTCACGCGCGTGCTGGCAGATCCTTCAGAAAGATTCCAGGTGATTCCGCTTCCAGGTCTCAACAGCGATCCGTTCACGCTCGCCACATCCTGGACCTGGGTGCTGGCCGGCGCCGATCCGCAGAATGAGCCGCTGGCGATCGAGCTGGCAGACTGGCTCGTGCAGGACGAGTTCCTGAATGCGTGGGTCAACGCGGCCGGCTACCTGCCGACGCGTTCCGCAGATGCGAACGAGCGTTTCCCGGCGTTATCGGTCGTGGCGGAGAGCGCGCAGCCGGTCCCGTCGAACGATCTGCTCGCGGCGCTGGAACCGGTGCTGCAAGCCGCGGCCAGCCGCATCCTGGGCGGGGAGGCGGTCGAGACCGTGGTACAGGACGCGATCGATGCACTTCAGTAGCTCGCTTGAGCCGCTCAACAAAAAATAAACAGGCTCCCATTTTGGAGCCTGTTTATCTAATGATCACAGCGTTCCAGCAGGTCCAGCGCTTCCGGGGCATGCTCGCAAACAGGAAGGCCGCGCCCGCGACGAGAAAATCGAAAATTAGCGGAGCAACTTGATCTCCTTGTGTCGAATTAGGTTACATCCAGGCCCATAGCATCCACAGGCCCGTCATCGCAATACCGATGCCGAAGCGGGCTGCGAACGCCCAGCCCCAGCCTGTCATGTAAGCCTTCGTGGCGGTGAACGCCTGTCTGCGGTCGCGCAAGCGCAGGAGCTCCGCACCGAACAACGCCAGCGGCGAGGCAAGCAAACCCATGAGCGGCGTAAGAAAAATGCTGGCGAGGATCCCCGCAACATAGCTCACGGTGATCGAGTGCCACGGGATCGAGACCTCGCGCATCTTCTTCGCGATGATAATATTGTCCACCACATTGCCGCCGAGCATCAGCAGCGTGATCAAGCCGAAGAGCGTCCAGTCGATCCAGGCCATCTTTTGATTGGCGGCCTGCACCAGCGCGTAGACCAGCGTCCCGATCCACATCACCGTCAGACCCGGAAAGATCGGCATGAGCAAGCCCACCAGGCCCGCCAGCAATACGAACAGCGTGGCGACCTGCAGGACGGCCTCGAGCCAGATCTCGAAATCAGTCAAGTATGCCTCACGTCGTGAACAATTAAGCGGGTGGCGAGCGCCGGCGTTACCTGCGTGCTTCTGGGGGGCAGATCACATCGACGCCGCCCATCCATGGCCGCAGCACATTGGGCACGACGATCGAGCCATCCGCCTGCTGGTAATGTTCTAGCACCGCGATGAGCGTGCGCGGCAGGCCCAAGCCGGATCCGTTCAGCGTGTGCAGCAGACGCGCCTTGCCGCCATCGGCGGGCCGATACTTGATCTCCGCGCGCCGCGCCTGGAAGTCGCGCACGTTGGACACCGATGAGACCTCCAGCCATTCCGCGCAGCCCGGCGCCCAGACCTCGATGTCGTACGTAATAGCCGCTGCGAAGCCGAGATCGCCTGTGCAAAGCTGCTTGAGGCGGTACGTCAGGCCAAGCTCGGCACAGGTTTGCTCCGCATGCGCCCGCATCTGCTCGAGGAACTCGTCCGACTCATCCGGCTTGCAATAGACATACATCTCCACCTTATCGAATTGGTGGCCGCGTTTGATGCCGCGTACATCCCGCCCGGCGCTCATCTTCTCCCGCCGAAAGCAGGGTGTATAGCCGGTGTAGAGCAGGGGCAATTGCGCTTCGTCCAGGATCTCGTCCATGTGCAGGCCGGTCAGCGGGACCTCCGCGGTGGGCACGAAGTACAGGTCCTCAAGATGATCTTTGTACAGGTTGTCGGCGAACTTCGGCAGTTGGGCCGCGCCGAACACCGTGGCGGTCTTGACCATGAACGGCAGATATTTTTCGGTGTAGCCCTGGCGGATATGCAGGTCGAGCATCCACGCGATCAAGGCGCGCTGCAAGCGCGCGCCCGCCCCGCTCAGCACATAGAAGCGCGAGCCGGTCATCTTTGTGCCGCGCTCGAAATCGATGATGTCCAGCGCCGGCCCGAGGTCCCAGTGCGGCTTCGGCTCGAAGTCGAACTTCTTCGGCTCTCCGATCGTGCGCAGCACTACGTTTTCGTTTTCGTCCTTGCCGATCGGCGTGCGCGCATCCGGCAGGTTCGGGAGCGCCGCGGTCAAGGTCGCCAACTCCTGCTCCACCTGAGCCAACTGCCCGTCGAGTGCGGTGATCCTATCGCCTACCTGGCGCATCGCAGCGATCTTGGCCTCGCGCGCTTTGGCATCCTTGATCGTTGAGATCTCTTTCGAAACCGCGTTGCGCTCGGCCTTCAACGATTCGGCCTGTTTGAGCAGCGCGCGCCGTTGTTCGTCCAGCTTCAAGATGTCATCAACCGGGGACGCGTCCATCTGCCGGTTCTTGAGCGCCGTTCGGACGAGATCGGGTTGTTCGCGGATGAGATTCAGATCGAGCATAAGAGCACCTCCGTCGGTCGACCATGGACCATGGACCATGGTCGGATTAAATGAATACGCCCCTGTCCAATGCAGGACGAGGGGCGTCTCGTGGTGCCACCTGCTTTCATTGTGGCCGGGGATGCGGTCTCACCCAGCTGCAATCTCGGAGTGCGCGCTAACGGGCGCTGCCCGGCCCTCTTACGATGGCGCCAAGCGCCATCCTTGCGAGAGCAACTGCTGCTTCTGGCAGCACCGGAGTGGATTTCGCTGCGTTGCCTGCCGCCTTGCACTGACCGGCGGCTCTCTGAGAGGGAAGGCAGGTACTGGTCTCCGG
>DASXQN010000459.1:0-7374 GCA_036507155.1 Anaerolineales bacterium | reverse complement strand
CAAAAGTTTCGTGTCTTTGTGCCTTAGTGACTTTGTGGTGGATTTTCTCTTACCGCGCGGACCAGGTCCCGGCAGACGCGATTAACCGGCGTGGAAATGCCATGCAGTTCGCCGCGCTCCACGATCGCGCCGCAGATGGCGTCGATCTCCGTCTGCGCGCCGCGCTGCACATCTTGCAGCATGGACGAATGATTGGCGGCCGTCAAGCGCGCCACCTCCTCGGCCGCGGCCACCGGGTCGGAGAAAGGCAGGTGGACCTTCTCCGCCGCGGCCACTTGCGCGGCCTCGGTCGCGAGCGCTGCCATGAGCGCACGCGCCGCAGGACGTTCGAGCAGGACTCCGTTCGGTACGCGCAGCAATGCGGTCAATGGGTTGATCGCGGCGTTGACGATCAGTTTGCCCCATACCAGGGACTGCGCGTCGTCGACCAACTCGAGCTTGAAGTCCGCTGATCGCAACGCCTCGGGCACCGGACCGAGGGCTGGGTTCCGTTCAATGGAAGTCAGTCCCGCTCCACCCGCGCGCGCCAAGCCCGGCTCGACGAGCGTCGCGCCGGCCGTGGTAACGCCCAGGGCAACGCGACCAGGCCCAAGGTCCCGCGCGAGGGCTTCGCGGTTGCCGAGTCCGTTCTGGAGCGTGATGGCCAGCCCGTCCGGCGCGAGACAATCCGCCAGCTGACGCGCGGCGCGCGGCGTCTGCCAGGCCTTGACCAATACGAGCGCGTGCTGCGCGCCGCGGCATTCACGCGCGTCCGCCGCGACGCGTACCGGAAAGGCGCGCTCGCTTCCGTCCGCCTCCAGCAGGTGCGCGCCGCGCGCGCGCAACGCCTCGAGGCCCGCGGGCCACTTCCCCAGCATGGTGACGCGATGACCCGCGCCGCTCAGGCGCGCCGCGAACAGCGTCGCCAGCGCGCCGGTTCCGACGATCAACAGTTCGGCGTTCATGTGATCTTAGTTGTGTTTGAATTCCTGCTGAAGCAGATCCCACTCTTCGTCGGACATGTCGATCGTATGTTCCGGCGCGGGGAAGCGCTTGGTCTCCACGTCCTCGATAAACTCGCTGAACGCGCGCTTCATCTCGCCGTGCAGGTCGGCGTACTTGCGGACGAATTTTGGCGTAAACCGGTCGAACAGACCGAGCAGGTCGTGCGCGACGAGCACCTGGCCGTCACAACCCAGGCCGGCGCCAATGCCGATGGTGGGGATCGAGAGGCGCCTTGAGATCATCTCCGCGAGGCGCGCCGGAACGGCCTCCAGCACCAGGCTGAAGCAGCCGGCCTGCTCGAGGATCGAGGCGTCTTCCACGAGGCGCTGCGCCGCGACGGCGGTCTTGCCCTGTGCCCGGAAGCCGCCCAGTTGGTGGACCGACTGAGGCGTCAGCCCGAGGTGGCCCATGACCGGGATGCCTGCGCTGACGATGGCGCGCACCGCTTCCGCGCGTTCACGCCCACCCTCGAGCTTGACCGCGTCCATGCCGGCCTCTTGAATGAAGCGGCCGGCGTTGCGCACGGCCTCCTCCACGGAGACCTGGTAGGACATGAAGGGCATGTCGCCGATGAGCAGCGCGGTTTGCGCGCCGCGCGCCACCGCGCGTGCGTGGTGCAACATGTCTTCCATTGTAACGGGAAGGGTGTTTTCGTAGCCGAGCACAACCATGCCTAGCGAGTCGCCGACGAGGATCGCGTCCATGCCGGCCTGGTCCATGGCCAGCGCGGTCGGATAGTCGTAGGCCGTCAGCATCGTGATCGGCTCGCCGCGTTCCTTTTTCTGCCGGAACGTCAGCGTGGTTACTTTCTTGCGGGCCGTGCCCGCGGGGCTGGAAACAGGTGTGGATGTGGACAAGGTACCCTCCTTTGGGTAAGGTAGGGGCCAGGCATCCGGCTGTTCCCCTTATGCGCCGGTTTGCAAGAGCCACGGAGAGCGGATCTTAGGGGCTGCCGTCGCGTTCGCCAGGATACGCGCGACCCTCTGATTATTCCACAAAAACAGCTTTTCGCCTATAATTTTATTATCAGAATATCATTCGAAATCTTCCATCGTTATTCTTTCATCGCGGGCCTTTGCAATCGCTGCTTTGAATGCTGAGATTGCCGCTCTCCCTTGGTCTCGATACGCCCTCCGGGCTACTCGAGCAGCGGTCGCTCCCTCCGCTTTGCTACGGGATGCTTCGCGATCGCAATGACAGTAAAAGGAGATCCCCATGCGCAGAATGTTCGGTTTCCTGATCGGCATAATGGTCGGCGGGCTGGTGGGCTCGACGATCGCTTTACTGATCGCCCCCGAATCGGGCGATGAGCTGCGCGGCCTGATCCGCCAGCGCGGCCAGGGCTTCGTCAACCAGGTGCGCTCGGCCGCCCAGACCCGCCAGATCGAACTCGAGGAGCGGCTGGAAATGATGCGCGCTCCGCGCGAAGTGTAGTTCGTAACCGGAAAGGTTTTTACGAAATGCCGCACCTCGTTCGGCGACAGTTCAACTGTCGCCAATCCGGTAGAGAAATGTAGTTCGCAGCACGCCAGCGCGATTACGAAATACGTCTGACGGTTTCGTAAAGTTCAACCGCTCTCGTCATACAGCGTTCGTACTCGGCGCGCGCGAGAATCAATTCCTTATTCAGGCCTGCGGCTCGCTCCCGCAGGTCTTTGTTTTCCAGCCCGAGCAATATCGCATCGGCCAGTGCGCGCTCGTCGGTCGCGTCCGCCAGCAGACCGTTCGCGCCCGGCGTGATCCACTCGCGGATCGACTCGAGATCGCCGGCCACCGGAAAGCATCCGCAGGCCATTGCTTCCAGCAGCGAATTCGGTGTTCCGTCGTGAACGCTGGGCGAGACGACCACTTGCGCGCGGCGGAAGAGGCTGCCCATCTGTTCATAGGGCAGGGCAGGCAGCAGCTCCACAGCGTGTTCGATGTGCAGGGCTTTTGCCCAATGCACTGCGCGCGGCTCTCCGGCCATGGCGGCGCACAAGAAACGGGCCGTAGGTTGTTTCTCCAGCACCAGTGGGATGGCCTTGAAAAAGGTGTCGTTGCGAATGTAAGCGCGCAAGCCGCGCGGGTTGAGGACGATGGGCGCTTGCACCGGCGCATTCGGCGGATAAAAGATATCGGTTCGCACGCCGCCGTTGCCGGGCGTAATCAGCGATGGCTTGGACGCGGCGAAACCGAACTCGGCAGCCAGGCGGATGTCGCGCTGGCAGTCTGCGTGCAGGGCGTCGGCCGCGCTCAATGTCCAGCGCGTGTAATGGCGCATGAGGGGCGTGGAGGAGGCGTGCAAGGTAAAGTCATTTCCCCATACGGAGACGATCAACGGCACTCCGGTGGAAGCGTCCGCGGCCAGCATGCCCTCGTACGGAATGCGCAGCGCGTGCACGAGATCCGGCTGCACGCGCTCGAAGACGGCGCGCAGGCCGCGGGCGGCGCGCGGAATCGTCAGCGGGCCAAACCACTGTCGGAGAGCGGTACGCAGTCTCACGCTCCGGGAAGATGCGGCGCCTGGAGGGGTGGCAGTCCTCCTCAATCCACTGAACGCGACCGGAACGATGTCCAGTCCTTTCAATGGAACCTCCGGAGGCTCACACGCAAAGGTCGAGGCCAGATATACGTCATCACGGCTCGCGAAATAGCGCATCCAATTCAATGCGATCGGTGAACGCCCATCGGCGACGAATAGGATCCGCATGCCGCGATTATACGTTATGCAACTGACCCTCGGCTGCATGGGTATGGTATATTCAGCGTGCCCATCGGGGCACATCATTCACAAAAGGAACTCTTATGAAACAAATCTGCGTGATCGGCGTGGGATATGTGGGCCTGGTAACAGGAGCCTGTTTCGCCGACCTGGGGAATAATGTCATTGCAGTGGACGTCGACCCAAAGCGCATCGAGAATCTAAAGAGAGGCGTCATGCCGATCTACGAGCCGGGCCTGGAGGAATTGGTCAGGCGCAACGTTCAGGCTGGGCGCCTGACTTTCACGACCTCCTATCAGGAGGGGCTTAAGGATGCCGAGTACGCGTTCATCGCGGTGGGGACGCCGTCCGGTGTGCAAGGTGAAGCCGATTTACAGTACGTGGCCGCGGCGGCCAAGTCGATCGCGCAGAATATGACCGCGCCGCTCGTCATCATCAACAAGTCGACGGTGCCGATCGGGACCGGGGACTGGGTCGCCGATATGGTGAAGGCCGCGCAGCCCAAACCAATCAAGTTCGCGCTGGTCTCCTGCCCGGAGTTCCTGCGTGAGGGTTCCGCCATCGTCGATTTCATGAGCCCGCATCGCACCGTGATCGGATCGCTCGATCATGACGCGGCCGAGAAGGTTGCGCACCTGCACCTGCCGCTGCGCGCCCCGATCGTGATCACGGACCTTCGGACGGCCGAGATGATCAAGTACGCGTCGAACGCGTTCCTGGCCACGAAGATCTCCTTCATGAACGAGCTGGCGGACCTGTGTGAGCGCGTCGGTGCGGACGTGAGCGAGGTGGCGGCCGGCATGGGCTACGACAAACGCATCGGCCGCGACATGCTGAACGCCGGCCTGGGTTGGGGGGGCTCGTGCTTCCCAAAGGACGTGAAAGCCCTGGCGTATATGGCGGAAGAGAAGGGCTTGGTCCCCCGCATCCTGAATTCGGTGACGGAAATCAATTACGAGCGCCGCAGACAAGCGGTACAGCACGTCGATCAACTTGTCGGCGGCCTAAACGGGAAAACAGTGGGACTGTTCGGCCTGGCATTCAAACCCAACACCGACGACATGCGGGAGGCCGCTTCGATCGATATTGTTCAATACCTGACGGAAGCCGGCGCCAAGGTGCGCGCGTACGATCCGGTGGCGATGAACGTGGCCCGCGGCATCCTGCCTGCCGTGGAGATGTTCGACGATCCCTACGAGATGGCGCGGGGCTGCGAGGCGGTCATGATCATCACCGAATGGAACGAGTTCAAGCAGCTCGACCTTGAAAAGCTCAAAGGTCTGCTGAAGAAGCCGATCGTGTTCGACGGCCGCAATATCTATGATCCCGGCATGATGAAATCGCTGGGCTTCACGTATCGCGGCATGGGACGCGGGTATGAGGTGAAATGATACAAATGCAGAATGCGGAATGCGGAATGCAGAAGGCAGAAGGCAGTGGTCATTGATTGCTGCCTTCTGCCTTCTGTACACTGATTACCGATGACCTATCCTCCAGTTTGCGATTACGAAGGCTCCGACTATCAGGACTCCTTTTGGAATCAGGGCGGCCGCGAGTATGAGGACCGGACCGAGGCGATCGCGCTGAAACGATTGCTTCCTCCGAGCGGGGAGCTGCTGCTCGAGCTTGGCGCGGGGGCCGGACGCAACACGCCGCGTTATGCCGGCTTCGAGCGCATCGTCCTGCTGGATTATTCGCGCACGCAATTGGAACAGGCACAAGAACGGCTGGCCAGAGCAGCAAAAGAGCAAGAAAGCAAAGCAGCAAATGGGCAAGGTAGCAAAGTAGAGCGGTACATTTTTGTAGCGGCGGATGCCTACCGCCTGCCATTTGTAGATGGACTATTCGATGCGGCCACCATGATCCGCACGCTGCACCACATGGCCGACGCGCCCAAAGCGCTGGCGCAGGTGCGGGATGTTTTGCGGCCGGGCGGAATTTTTATACTGGAGTTCGCCAACAAACTCAATCTCAAGGCGATCCTGCGCTATCTGACGGGCAGACAGGCGTGGAACCCATTCAGCCGGGAACCGGTCGAGTTCGCGGCGTTGAATTTTGATTTTCATCCGGCGGCCGTGCGCGGCTGGCTGACGGATCTTGGTTTCCGTGTCGAACGTACTCTCGCGCTTTCTTATTTCAGGATCGGGTTTCTAAAACGGCTGATACCCACAGGTATTCTTGTTATCCTGGATTCCGTCCTGCAAGGGACGGGCGCGATCTTTCAACTATCGCCCAGCGTGTTCGTGCGCGCTCGACGCGGTAATGCCTATGATCGTTCTGAAACGAAGAGGGCGACGATAAAGGTTGCTCCTGCGAAGGTAATCGAATTCTTCAAATGCCCCGAGTGCGATTACTCACCGCTTACTGAGAATACGGAGAATCTTGCCTGCCCAAACTGCAAACGCAAGTGGGCGGTGAGGGATGGTATTTATGATTTTAGAGGACCAGGGGGAAGTTAATATTTTCCGGCGATGGCATGGGAGGCGGTCAGGTTTGAATCCCGTCTTGAAACGAATCTCTGCCGTAACCTGCGGGTGTTGATCACCCCTAGGTCGAGCTGTCAGGTTCAAATCCTCGCCCTGATCCATTCTGCCTCGGCCATTCCTCTCTTCGCTGGCTCTCATTATCCAAATCCGTGATGATATAATTAACGTACATCGGCCGGATTTCCAGGCTGATTTGCGTGTAGAGCCTAAGTGGTGCATCGACAACGGTTTGATACAACTACCCGACCCAAACCCTCGCCGGCAATGGACGCCAATGTGTTTGTTGCCGCGAGTTGGATGTTGGGCGGCTCCGGCATTCATGAGGTTGTATCTGATCCCGAAGGAGCATCCGGTTCTCTACCTTCCAAACCCCCATGAGTCACAGTGAAGATATCCAGGAAGTCCGGCTACCGCGCGCAGCTGCTTCAAATGATATACACAGCGGGCGGTACCTGTTGGCACTATGCGCCGCCCTGGCCTTTGGCATTGTCATTGTCTTGCAACTCCGCCAGGAGTGGGCGAAGGATGAGTCCTGGCCGTGGCTGCTGCTCCTGACTGCGATGTTTGTCGGAGCACGAGCGCTTCGAGAGCTCGAACTCTGGCTGCCCGGCGAGCCGATTCTCCCGCGCCTGGCGGCATTTCCCACACGTCGCCGCCGCATCACCGGCGCGGCCTACATCCTTGCAGGCCTTGCCTTGACAGCTTTAATTATCGTGCGACTTTGGCCCGACTATCACAAGTGGCAAGGCACTCCCATTTTCTGGCTGGCAGCATTGGCTTTAATATCGATCGGCGCCTGGCTGGTTGGCGCTGTGGGACATGGCGCGCCGCGGGCGGCCACAGCCATGAGCATATGGGCAGACACGCGCCGCAATCGCTGGCTGGAGGCGGCTGCCTTTTTGTTTATCTTCGCTCTGGCGATCTTCCTGCGTACGTACCGCCTCGATCGCATTCCCCCGGGTATTTATGTTGACGAGACCAACGGCGCGCTGGACTCGCTGTACATCCTTGAGGGACGCGACGCCTCACCCTTTGGTACCGGCTGGTATGGAACCCCCAACGGCTACATCTACTATATGGCCGCGATCTTCAAACTGTTCGGAGCCAATTGGATCAGCCTCAAGTTGGTCTCGCTGATCCCAGCGATACTTACGGTCCCGGCCGTCTATCTCCTTGGCAGACTGCTGTTTGGCCCGCTCGCCG
>DASXQN010000458.1:0-3710 GCA_036507155.1 Anaerolineales bacterium | reverse complement strand
GCGCGCAGATTCTTCTCGATTCGGCTGACGTGCGCTTCGCTGTATCCCGCCGCGATCCCGAGCTCGCGCTGTGTGAGCTGGGCGCGACGGCGCAGATACTTCAGCAGTTCGCCGAATGTGTCGAAGAGGGGAGGAGGGTCGGGGTCGGGCTTGCGAGGCATGCGTGCGAAGTTGTGCGTGCGCAGTATACCTCAGGTGGGCTGCAAGCGAATACTGGCAAGAAATGTCGGATATGACAAGCGCGACGAGAGTAGACTGTAGCGAACATCGGATCCAGATGTATCGCATCGTCAAGCGCATCGTGCGCACCATCACCGTCGTGACCTGGGCCATTCGGTATGCCAACGCCGACGGCCAGACCGTGGAGGAGGAGATCACGCTGCCCGAAATCCATCAAGTTAGCGTGCAGGAACTGCCGGATCCCGAGGCGACCACCTCCGAGCTCCGCCCGAGCCACGACACCGACCAACACAAAGGATGAAAAGATGAAACGTCACCGAACGCATGTAATGATCGTAATGCTCTGCCTCGCACTGCTGGCCGCGTGCAGCCCAGCGACCCCGGCCCCGGTCGCGACCGCGACTGCCGCGGCTGCGGCCGACCCGGCCGCGATCGTGCAGGACTTCTGGGTCAAACTCAACGCGGGCGATCTCGAAGGCGCCCTGACGCTGACCTCGCCCGACATGAAGTGCCGCGGCCGGTGCTATTTCGGCGGCCGAGACGCCATGCGGGCATTTCTTCAGGGGTACATCGACGCCGGCCTCGAATCTTTCCCCAGCGAATTCCAGGTGGAAGGCGATCGCGTCGACTATAAGGTGGAGATCCACCGCAACGGCCAGCTCATCGCACAGGGGTTCGCTACCGAGGCGATGGTCGTGCAGGACGGCCTGATCGTGCTCTGGGAAAACAACAGGATATAGTACGCTGCTCGAGAATCCTTCAGACCCAAAACAGGACCCGCCGTTGGCGCGGGTCTTGTTTTTTTTCAGATTGTCCGCGATTGGGTTTGGTACGGCTGCAGCATCGTATGCGCCATCAGCATGGCGGGATTCTATGGCCTGTATCGAGCGACCAAAGACCGTTTGGGGGCCAAGGAAAAGCAAAGCAGGCCGCCCGTGCTTGTTCCGGCGCAGTCAACACCCGCCGATAGTCCGTAGGGCATCGGTGCAGCGCGCCAAAGCTTAATCCGCCGCCACGCCTTCAGCCGCCTCAGGTTCCTTCCCGACGGCTTCCGATACACCGTAGCGAATCTCCAGCTCCTGCCTGAACTGCTGCGTGTACAGCCGGTAGTAATGACCGCGCTGCCGCAGCAGTTCCGCGTGCGAACCCTGCTCCGCGATCTTGCCGTCTTCGATCACCAGGATGCGGTGGGCGCGCCGGATGGTGCTCAGCCGATGGGCGATCACGAAGGAGGTGCGCCCCTTCATCAAGTTTTCCATGCCGCGCTGGATCAGCGCCTCCGTCAGCGTGTCTACGCTGGAGGTGGCCTCGTCCATGATGAACAGCTCCGGCTCGGACAGCACAGCGCGGGCCAGGCTGATCAGTTGCTTCTGTCCCACGGAAAGCAGGTTGCCGCCTTCGCCCACGTTCTGCTCATAGCCCTTCTCCAACGTGACGATGAAATCGTGCGCGCCCGCGATCTTGGCGGCTGCGGTGACCTCGTGATCGTTCGCCTCCAGCCGACCATAACGGATGTTATCCCGCACGGTGCCAGAGAACAGGTGCGGCGTCTGCAGCACGATGCCGATGCGGCTGTGGATCGAGGCCAGCGTGTACTCGGTGTAGTCGCGTCCGTTGATGCGGATCATGCCGGCACGCGGCTCGTAGAAGCGGCACAAAAGGTTGACGATCGTTGACTTTCCGCCGCCGGTCGGACCGACCAGCGCGATCATCTCGCCGGGCTCCACTTTGAGCGTGAAGTCCGTCAGGACCGGCTTGCGGTCCTCGTAATAGAAATCCACGTGGTCAAATTCGATTTCGCCCAGCAAGGTTGTGGCTGGGACGGCATCGCTTACGTCATGCACCTCCGGTGATGTGTCGGCCAATTTAAAGATGCGTTCGGCCGAGGCGATTGAGTGCTGCATTTCGGCATACACGCGCGCCAGGTCCTGGATCGGCCACATCATGAACGTCAAGTAAGACACGAATGCCTGGATGCCGCCGATCGTCATGGCGCCGATCTGGATCTGTGTCCCACCGTAGCCGACGATCAATCCGAGCGCCACCGCCGCGATGATCTGCACGGTGGGCAGGAACAATGCCGACAGCCACGCAGCCCGATAGGACGCTTCGTACATACGCGTGGTCAAGACCTGAAATTCGCGCGTGTTCTCGTCTTCGCGGCCGAGGGCCTTTACGACGCGCACACCCTGGATGTTCTCGTTGTACGCGCCTGTGATCTTGGAGTTGGCGCGGCGGGAGGCGCGGTACTCGACAAGGATCTTCTTCCGGAACTGGATTGCGATGAAGACCATCAGCGGGATCATGGTGAAAACGATCAACGCCAGCCGCCAGTTGATGATGGCCATGAAGATCGTGCATGTCAGGATGTTCGTGGCCGCCCAGGTCGAATCCACAACACCCCATGTCATCAAGTCGGCCACGCGGCCGGTATCAGACGTGACGCGCGCGATCAGCCGGCCAACCGCGTTCTGTGCATAGTACGAGAGTGACAGATCCTGCAGATGGTTGAACAGCAGTTTGCGCAGATCGTACTGGATCCGTTCGCCCAGCACGCCGGCAAGGTAAATGAAGGTGAACACCGCCCCGGATTGGACCAGGATGAAGGCTCCGTAGATCTTCGCCAGGTGCAGGAGCGCGGCCGAGTCCTTCATGGTGATGCCCTGGTCCACGATCTGCTTGTTCAGGAACGTGAAGTAGGCATCCAGGAAGGAAGTGGCCAGGATGGTCAGAAGAAAGCCGATCACCCAGGTTCGGTGCGGTTTCAGCAAGCTCACGATGCGGCGGAAGACGCGCGCCGTCAGTGGGGAGGTGTATTCTTCTTCTTCGAGTTCGATTAGTTCATGAGACATTCGGTCCTCGTTGTTGTATATTCGCTGGGCATGTCTGTCAGGGAGCCGGAGCGCCAGGTTCCTGGAGCTCGCGTTCCAGCTCCTCGTCGATGCGTGTCTGGATGTCATAGATGCGCCGGTACATGCCGTCCGTTTGCTCGAGCAGCTCCCGGTGCGTGCCCGTCTGGACCACATGGCCCTTATCCAGGACCAGGATCAGGTCCGCCCGCATCAGCGACTGGATTCGATGCGCGATGATGAAGGTCGTGCGGTCCTTCATCAAACCATTGAGGGCGTTCCGGATCGTTTCTTCCGTCTCCGGATCCACGGACGACGTCGAATCGTCCAGGATCAAGATGCGCGGATCCTTGAGCAGCGTGCGCGCGATCGTAACGCGCTGCTTCTGCCCGCCGGACAGCGTTACGCCTTTCTCGCCGACCAGGGTTTTGTAGCCGTCCGGGAACGATATGATCACATCGTGGATGGCCGCCGCCCGGGCCGCGCGCTCGACCTCGACCTGCGGCACATCCCGTCCGACGCCGTACGTGACGTTATCCCGGATCGAGCGGCTGAACAGGAAGGGCTCCTGTTCGACGATTCCGATCTGCCGCCGCAAGTAGGCGCGGGAATATTCAGGCAGCTCGACCCCGTCGAGCAGAATGCGCCCGCCGGTGTATTCATGGAAACGCGGCAGCAGGT
>DASXQN010000457.1:0-3418 GCA_036507155.1 Anaerolineales bacterium | reverse complement strand
ATTGCTTCCTTACAGGATGCTTCGCGATCGCTTCGCTCGCAATGACGAATCGGTTGCGCGTAGGGGCGACCCACTGGGTCGCCCCTACATCCCCTTCGGGGACCTTCGGCGGACGCCGCTCACGTACCCGCCGAAGGTCCCCGAAGGGGATAGGGTATGCGGCGTCCGATGATTATCCCAGCATATCAATCATGGCATTGTGTGTGGGGGCGCACGCGTCACCTCTAAGACATCTCTCAGATTACGCTCATTCGCGCAGGGTTTTCGGATGAGTAAAGCGCTTGCAATTTTCGTGGACCAGTCCTATAGTCCGGTTTGAAACCCAGCCATTCACCGACAAGGCACATGCATGCCCACCTCACGGTGGAATTGGTCAGCCATGGATCTTTCATGCTGATATGCATGTAACTGTGTGTCCGTCACCGAATGCAGGGTTATCGATCCCCATAGGAGGTGATGCCAAACCCCTTAAACCGATCAAACCGGTCCTATCTGCCGCGCGCTGTTTTTGGGGCGGAAGCGGCACAGGACCGACGTACAAAAGATAAGGAGATAAATCCAATGAAAAAAATTACCCTCGCGGTCGTGCTCGCGCTGGCCATCATGGTCAGCACGATGGGTTCGGCCAGCGCAATCACGAACGGCACGCCGGATGGTACCAACCATCCGTACGTCGGGCTGATCGTGTTCGACGTCCTGAACGCGAACGGCGACCAGGTGCCCTCGCATCGCTGCAGCGCCTCGCTGCTCTCGCCGACCGTCGTGCTGACGGCCGGTCACTGCACCGACGGCACGGTGGCCGCGCGCATCTGGTTCGATGAGGTTGTCACGGGAAACCCTGAATATCCGTTCAGCGGCGCCACCTCCTACGACGGTACGCCTTACACCTATCCCGGCTTTTGTATCGGCTGCGGTAACGGGCTGCCCGGTTTTGCCGCGGGTGACGTGGGCATCGTGATCCTCAGCGAGCCCGTCCCTGCCGAGGTCGTGAGCCAGTATGCCACCCTGCCGACGGAAGGCCAGGTGGATACCCTGCAAAACAAGACCCCGATCGACTTTGTGGGCTACGGCGTACAGGAGCAGATCGTGGGTCACGGCGCGCCGATTTGGACCGGGCTGAGGAATCGCCTGTTCGCGCCGAGCGAGCTGGTCTCGGGTAACTTTGTGCACAGCGACGAGTTCTTGAAGCTGGCGCTCAATCCCGGCGGCGGCTCCGGCGGAACCTGCTTCGGCGACTCCGGTGGCCCCGACCTGTTGGCGGGCACCACGACGGTGCTGGCGGTCAATTCCTATGTGACCAACTCCAACTGCTCGGGCGTCGGCTACTCTGCACGCGTCGACACGCCCGAGGTACTGGCCTGGATCGCTACGTTCTTCCCCTAGGCCGGTTTCTCTCGAATACGCGATGGAGCCGCCGAACCGGCGGCTCCATTTTTATGTTAACGGTAGGGGCGACCCTGCAATCATATGTCATTGCGAGGTGCGGCGCCGCAGGCGCTGCGCCGTGGCAATCTCATGGCGATGAGGAGATTGCTTCGTCGCTGCGCTCCTCGCAATGACATGTCGACACTCGGTCGCCCTTACAGCCGAGGACGTTCACGTCGTCGGCGGATGGTTTTATCCCCCATCCGGCAAATCTCCGCATAGCCTCTATCGATCATTTCCACCAATTGCTGCGCGACGTGACCGAGATCCACATCCGGATCGGCGGGATCGGGGATGTCGTAGACGCGCTTGTCCACGGCTTCCGAGATCAGATGGATCTTGTGCTCCACATCGGGGAACTCGCCGAGGATCGACTCCTTGTGCGCGCGCGTCATCACGATGATCAGGTTGTGCTCCGCCAGCACCTGCGCGTCGATCGGACGCGTCGTGTGATCGGCCAGGCTCAAGCCCAGACTCTCAGCCGCGCGCAGCGCGTCCGGAAACGGTAGCAGGCCGCGGGACGTCCACGTGCCGGCGCTCGCCACCGTCCAGGCGCGGGCTTTGCCATCCTGGTCCAACTTGCGCTGAAAGGCCGCGGCGGCCAACGGCGAGCGATATTGATTGCCGGTGCACACGAACAAGATGGAAGGCATCCTACGGGATCAATCCGAGCGCCCTCAACTCGTTCGTCACCATGTTCTTGTCCCACACGAAAGAGCCCGCGACCGGGCCGGGCGAAGTCCAGATCTGGTCGACGCTCTCCTGGATGATCGAGTCGGCCGGCACCTCGTTCAACAGGCAGGCCAGATGATTGATCTGCTCGGGGCTCAGGTCCGTGGCGATCACCTGGTTGTACTGCGCGTATAACGATGGGATGCGAATCCAAACGGCGGGGTCACGCAGCTTGGCGCGCATGGCTTCGAGCAAGAGCTGCTGACGCTGGATGCGCACGAAGTCCGAATCGGGGATGGCGCGCGCATACGCCGCGGCTTGCGCGCCGGTGAGCGTCTGCTGGCCGGGCTCGATCACCATCCCGATCCACGGGTCGGTGACGCGCGCCGGGATGTAGATCGGGACGCCGCCCACGGCGTCGATCATGGCCGGGATCTGCACCATGTCAACGGTCACGTAATGATCGACACGCACGCCAAAGTTCAGGGCCAGCATCCTGGCGGTGAGGTTGGTGCCGTCGATCAACTTATCGCGCGATGCGACGTGCGTCGAGCGTTTGAAGGCTTCATAGAAGACCGTGCCCAGTTCGGTCGCGTCGACCGTCGGCCCGGTGAGGCCGAGGCCGGACGTGCTCACCCACAGGTCGCGCGAGAATGCGTACACGGTCACTCGCTTGCGCGGGAAGTCCAGCTGCACCAGGCGCGTCAGGTCGGAGCCCTTGTCGCCGCGCAGCGCGACCGTGTCCGCGCCGAGCACCAACAGGTTCCAGGCCGTCGTCTCACCGCACACAGCCGCCACAGGTCCTGCAAGGGCGGGACGCGGGGTGGACGTGCGGACGATCGAGACCGACGAAGAATTCGTCGGTGTGAACGCTGCAGTACCGCTGGCGGCAGTGGCCGCGGCCGTCGCGCTGGCGATCGGCGGCGTGTCGGTGGAGGTGGCGGTCGATTCGATGGGTTCGAGGGTCGGCCCCAGGCTGCGCTCGTACGCGGCTCGCAATGCCAGAGCGCCGAACGCCACCGCGCCCAGCGCCATGGTGCCTGCAAACAAGATACCGAGTACATTGCCGAGTTTCATCGCATGCTCCTTTTCATAGATCAGAACGCGCCGTTCTGCCAGAAGACGACCATGACCGTTTTCAATAGAATGTAAATATCCAGCCACAACGACCAGCGCTGGATGTATTCGTCGTCCAGTTCGGCGCGGCGGGCGAAGGTGGTCTGGTTGCGGCCGGAGACCTGCCACAGCCCCGTCATGCCCGGCGTCACCTGGATGTATTCTTTGAACGTCTCGCCGTACAGCTCGCGCTGGTCCGGCAACA
>DASXQN010000456.1:0-6502 GCA_036507155.1 Anaerolineales bacterium | reverse complement strand
CGCCGGAGCAGATCCTGCGCGGCTTCATGCTGGGCACCGTCTGGCTCGTGATAGGGCTCACGTTATTCCAGTGGGCGTGGGGCCAGGGCGTCAAGCGTTTCTCAGCCGTGGGAGCATAAGATGCACTTCCTGAAATTGATCTCCGCCTTTTTCAAGGTGAACGTCCAAATGTCGCTGGCCTATCGCACCGATACGGTCATCAACATCCTGCTGAACCTGTTCTGGCTGGGTTGGGAGCTGCTCAGCCTGAACATCATCTTCACCAACACACAGACCCTGGGGGGCTGGGGTTTCGGCGAGCTGGTAGCGCTGTTGGGCGTATTCCGGCTGGTCAACACCATGATGATGGCCCTGATCTGGCCGAACACAGAGCGATTCAATACCAGCGTGCGCGACGGTTCCCTGGATTACACCCTGCTGCAGCCCGCCAGCAGCATGTTCCTGATCACGTTCTCGCGCATCACCGTGTGGCGCATCTGGGATCTGCTGCTGGCGATCACATTGATCATCACCGGGATTCATATCGCCGGCGACACGGCTACGCCGTTCAGCATACTGAACTTCCTGGCATTGACGCTTTCCGGCACGGTCATCATCTACAGCCTGTGGATCGTGTTGATCGCCTTTACGTTCTGGTTCACGAAGTTCGACAACAACGTTACGATTCTGCAGGCCCTGCTCGATTCGGGCCGCTACCCGGCCAGCGTCTATCCCGTCTGGCTGCGCGTGATCGTCACCTTCCTGATCCCGATCGCGGTCGCCACGACCGTCCCGCTGCAGGCGCTGCGCGGGGACCTGGGCCTCGTGGAGGTGCTGCTCTTCCTCTGCATCGGCGCCGGCAGTTTCATCCTGGCCTCGCGCGTCTGGCGATCCGGGGTGAAACGCTACAGCGGCGCGAGCAGTTAGCAGAAGGAATTGGTGAAGATCAAAGAGAGCCGGAGACTCTTCGTCTCCGGCTCTCTTCTTTCTTCTCACTTCTTTCTATTCGCTACATAGATCTTCACCGCATCGCGAATGAACCCGGCCATCTTCGGATGGAGCTTATCGTAAAACGCGCGAAAGCGCGGGTCCTCGTTGTATCCATCGGCCAGGGCCAGCAGTTGCTCGTCCTTCGGTGTCCAGAAATACTCGATGTGCTGGTGCCAGCGGGCGATGACGCGCTGCACCTCCGGGCTGTCTGCGCCTTGCGGCATGGCGGCCAGCAGGTCTGTGTAAACCGCCTGGCCTTCGGCGCCGATCTTCTGCTTCTCTGCCGGCGTATATGCGTTCCATTTCTTGACGGAGGCTTTGACCGTTTCGGGATCGTACATCCGCATGGCCTCATCCGCGTACTTCTTCTCCACTTCTTCGGTAAAGCCTGCAAACAAACTCTTCTCGCTCATGGTCGTCCTTCCTTTCAAATAGTTGATGGTATGGTCCACCGTTTGGATCAGGCGATCCGCACGCGCAGCCTGCTTCTGCAGAGCCTGCTTGTGGGTCTCCAGCGCGCCGAGCACATCGAAGTCATGGCGTCCCATGATGTTTTTGATGTCTCCGAGCGGCAGATCCAGCTCTCGATAGAACAGGATTTGCTGCAATCGCAGCAGGGCTTCCTCCCCGTAGTAGCGATAGCCGTTATCGCCCACGCGGGTCGGCTTGAGGAGCCCGATCGCATCATAGTAATGCAGGGTGCGCGGCGTGATGCCGGCCAGCCTGGAAAGCTGTTTGACGGTGAACATGGCGATATCTTAAACCATGACGTAACGTTAATGTCAAGGGCGAGTTGCCGGCTTCATTAGCGCGGCATTTTGAATTCGCCGGGAACTAATGTATAGTAGGGACACGCGGGTACTGAGCAGCCAGGTCTCCACGATTCATCCAGCCATTTGTTCCTCAAGATCTGATCCCGCTATGAAAACAAGCGCCGTATCAAAAATCCTCCTGATCGTCGCGGCACTCCTCTTGCTTTGGGCCGAACGAGCTCCGCTCGCTGCCGGTTGGGCCTGGTTCAGTAACCGCGACGCAGTCGTCGCTTCTATGCGGCAGTTCGGGGCTTGGGCGCCGGCCGTTTTGTGCGTGCTGCTTGTCCTGCAGGTCTTCCTCGCTTTTATCCCCGGTCAAGCCTTGATGATCGCGTCCGGCTACCTGTACGGGTTTTGGGGCGGACTGCTGATCACATGGATGAGTCTCATGCTCGGCGGACAGGTCGCCTTTTTGCTGGCGCGCCGTTACGGACGGCCGTTCGCGGAGCGCTGGATCTCGCCTGCCACCCTTGAACGCTGGGACGCGGCCGCGCGCGGCCAGGGCATCGGCTTCTTCGCCATGTCGCTTGTGCTGCCCATCTTTCCGAATGACGCCATGTGCTACGTGGCTGGCCTCGGGAACATTTCGAGCCGGCGCTTCCTGGTCGCGGGCGCGCTCGGCCGCGGCACCGCATGTGTACTCGCCAGCGCGGCCGGCGCGTACGGAGCTCAAATCCCCTTATGGGGCTGGGCCGTGGGGATCGGCTCGATCCTCGCCGCGAGCCTGGTCTGGACGATTGTCAAACATCGCCGATCGCGGGCGCCGCTCGCTCCGGGCGAAGAGTCCCGGACTTCCGCGTGAATGGCATCGTCTGGCCGGCGGAAGAAATGCTCCGCTCCGGCTTTGGTAAAATGGGTCCACTCGCACTGATCCCCTCATGACGAATCTGTCCAATTTGGAAATCCTGCACGCCGACGATGCGGTCCTGATCCTCAACAAATCCGCCGGCATCCCTGTCCTGGCCGACGGCTGGGACCGGGATGCGCCCTATCTTGTTAAGCTGCTCGAAGCGGATTACGGAAAGATCTGGGTCGTCCACCGCCTGGACAAGGTCACGAGCGGCGTCATGGTGTTCGCGCGCACCGCCCAGGCGCACCGCGATTTGAATGGACAGTTTGAGAACCGCGAGGCACAGAAGGTTTATCATGCCATCGCGGTCGGCGTTCCGGAGTGGGACCAGCAGGTCGCCACACACCCATTGCGAGCGAACGTCGGCCACAAACATCGCGCGGTGGTCGATTTGAAAACGGGCAAGCCGTCCGAGACGCGCTTCACCGTCTTGAAACGGTATCCGGCCCACGTCCTGCTCGAGGCGAAGCCGGTCACCGGCCGCACCCATCAGGTGCGCGTGCATGCCATGGCGCTGGGCCATCCGCTTCTGGCGGACAGCCTGTATGGCGCGCCGCCCACGGATCTGTGCCCGCGTCCCGCGCTGCATGCGTACTCCCTTACGGTCCGGCTGGCCGGCGGCACGCCCGTCACATTCACCGCAAGTTATCCGGACGACCTGAACACAACGCTGGAACGGCTGGACGTTTGAACGTAAAAACGTTGTATGGTATGCTCAAGCCGTGACGATCCCCAGTCTGCCTCAATTAAAAATCCTTCCGCTTAACCGACTGATCCTGCACGAGGATCACGATCGGCAGCGCACGCTTCCACTCTTGAAACGTCTGCGCGCGCAGGGCATCCTGCGCAACCCGCCGGTGGTCATGCCGCTCGCGGACCGCAGCCAGCGATATATGGTGCTGGACGGCGCGAATCGCGTCACCGCGCTGCAGGAAATGGACTTCCCGCACATCGTCGCGCAAGTGGTCGAGGCCGGGCAGACTCAAGTGGGGCTGCAGACCTGGAATCACGTCGTATGGGGTATGAGCGCGCGCACGCTGCTCGCACACATCCGGAAGGTGCCAGGCGTGACACTCAAGCGCGTCGACGCGGCCAGATCCGTCCCGGCGCCAACTGGACCGATGATCCACATCCGGCTCGCCGATGGCGCGCTCTACCTCGCGCATCTGCCCGCCGGTTTGATCGGGCAGGTTCGCGCCCTGCACGGCATCGTGAATTGCTACAAGCAACGCGCCTCGCTCGACCGCACCAGCCAGACGTTGATCAATTCATTCCGCAGGATCTATTCGGACCTGACCGCGTTAATCATCTTTCCGCGCTTCGACATCACGACCGTGCTGCGGCTGGCCGGAAAAAAATCCGTCCTGCCGACCGGCATCACGCGCTTCACCGTTTCGCCGCGCGCGCTCCACATTAACTATCCGTTGCACGAGCTGTCCAGCGGCAAGACCCTGGCGGATAAGGAAGCCTACCTGGAAGAGTGGCTACGGGACCGCGTCAAAGAAAAAGGCATGCGCTATTATGCCGAAGCCACCTTTCTATTCGACGAATAATGGCCATGGAAATTTTTTTCCCCGAAGATAATCTGCACCGCATGACGCCCGAGGAGACGCAGATCAGCGACTTGCGCGTGGAGCCGTATCCGGATGGCCGGCGGCTGCGAGTGCATATCGAGATCACGCCTTTCCAGAAACGGCCAAATCTTGAGTTCCTCTTGCGGGATGCCGCCGGCGAGGAGGCTGCCTCGGTCAGCATGGTCGAGCCGCTCACCTGGAAACTTGAATTCACCATGCATGTGCGCGGCGATGTGATGAACCCCTACACGCTCGAGGCGCGCTTGTCTTATCCGGATGGACCCAGCGCGGAACCCAGGACCGTGACGTTCACCGTTGACGAGGCGGCTGGTCAAACGGCGGACACGCCGCCGGGGCCCGCGCCCGAGGGGCCCGCCTCCGTTTAAGAGGGTTCGCCACGCTGATGCGACTCACCGCTTCCGCCCGCCTCCTGGCAATATTTCTAGCAAGCCAGCTATTGATCGGCTGCGCCCAGCAAGCGACCGAGACTCCCGCGCCCACGTTCACCCCGCAACCGATCCTGCCGACGGTTCCGGTCAGCGGCGATGCGCAGGATGTGGTGGTGCTGTCGATCGAGGAGAATGGCTTTGCGCATCTGTTCCTGACGATACCGGGCGAGCTGCCACTGACGCGCCTGACCGCCGGTCCTCAGAACGACATCACACCCGCATTGAGCCCGGACGGATCGCGCCTGGCCTTCGCCTCGGATCGCGATGGGTTCTGGGACATTTACCTGCTCGACCTGCAAACGGGTGGAACGCAGCGGCTGACCGACACACCTCAATACGATTCATCCCCAAGCTGGTCCCCGGACCTCGCGTGGATCGCGTACGAAACATACGAAGGCGGCAACCTCGAGATCGCCATCTATTCCCTCGCCGATCCGAACCAAGCTCCCATCGTGCTGACGGACCACCCGGCCGCGGACACCGCGCCGGCTTGGGGACCGAACGGCCGTCAGATCGCGTTCGTTTCCAGCCGCAGCGGCGAGAATGACATCTGGCTGGCCGATCTGGATCGCACCGACGCCTCACGTTTCATCGACCTGAGCAACACGCCGCGCGCCGCGGAAGCCCATCCGGTGTGGCGGCCGGACGGCTCACAGATCGCCTGGTCTTCCGAAGCGCAGGATTACGGCTTGAGCGGAATTTACGTCTGGAATGCCTTGGAGCCCGAGCGCGCCGCGCGCTGGATCGGCGATGGAGATTGGCCGGCCTGGAGCGCGCGCGGCGAGGAGCTGGCGGCGGTCGTCAACGGGCCGAACCAACAATACCTGACCTCCTACGATCTGAACGGCAGGCTGCTGTTGCCACCGCTCGCGCTGCCCGGCTATGCGCGTGGCTTGATCTGGCCGGACATTCGCCTGCCCGATCCGCTGCCCGATGCATACCGCCAGGCCGCCGCGCTGACGCCGCAGGCGGATTGGGCGCCCGTCGTCACGCCGGTGGCCGACGTGCCGAACAAACGCTGGTACGTGGTCCCGCTTTCAAATGTACAGGCGCCGTATCCACAACTGCACGACCTTGTAGATGAATCGTTCGTTGCACTGCGCGAGCGCGTCGTCAAGGAAGCCGGCTGGGACGCGCTGGCCGGGCTCGAGAACGCGTTCGTGCCGATCACCTCTTCGCTTGATCCCGGCTACGGCGAAGACTGGCTGTACACCGGGCGCGCTTTCCGCATCAATTCGTTGATGGTGAATGCGGGCTGGATGGTGGCCGTACGCGAACAGGTCGGCGCAGAAACATTCTGGCGGCTGTATCTGCGCGCGCAGCAGCAGGACGGCTCGCAGGGTGAGCCGCTGCACAGTCCGCCCTGGGACTTGAGCGCGCGCTTCGACCTCGAGCCGCGCTCGTATGAAGCCGGCGGCAAGTATCTGCCTGTGCCGCCCGGCTACTGGGTGGACCTGACCGCGCTGGCCGAATCTTATGGCTGGGAACGGCTGCCCGCGCTGCCGAATTGGCGTACCTATTACGCCGGCACGCGCTTCACGGACTTCGCATTGACCAGCGGCCTGGACTGGTATTCCGCCATGCTAGAGCTGTATCCTGCGGAAGCGTTGGTGACGCCCACCCGCGTCCTGCCGCCGACCGCGACCGCCAGCCGCACGCCGGTCCCATCCGATACCTTGGGCCCGTCGCGCACCCCGCGCAACACATTGACGCCCAGCAATACGTCCACACCGCGTCCGCCCACGGCCACGCCTACGCCGTCCAACACGCCGCCGACGGTCATCCCGACGTTTTGATCAGCCGTCATTGCGAGCGAAGCGATCGCGAAGCATCCTGTAAGGAAGCAAT
>DASXQN010000455.1:0-8007 GCA_036507155.1 Anaerolineales bacterium | reverse complement strand
CGTCCGCCAGCTGTCGCGGATGACGTACATAGTGCACGGCCCGCTTTCCGGCGGCAGCGGCGGTCTCATCCGCGCGGCCTTTCACCAGCCACGACACGGCAAAGGCTTCGAGAGCGATCACCTCGGGCAGGAAAACCGGCGCGCGGCGGATCCCCGCGGTGAATGCCCACACCGTGCAGATCACCATGACCAGGCCGCAGGCGAGGTAGATCCCGTTGCGAATCCGCTTTTCTGTGGGCTGGTCCGCCCTCTCCGAATTGGACCTCGGAAACTGGAACAGGGCGAAAAAGATGAAGGAGCTGAACAAAACCGCTGCCGAGAGAGCATGGATCGTACCCATGTATGGCATCCACCAGGAAAATCCCACGGCAGGATCGGGCGTATCTGTCGGGAAATAAACCACCAGGACAGCCGCGCCGCCGGCGATGAAGGCTGCAATCCGATCACGACGGCCATAGCTATTGTCATAGCCTTGATATGAAAAGAGAAACAATGCCAGGGCGATGAGCGCCCCGGCGAAAAACGAAGCCGCCCCAGTATAGTAATAGGCGCTGACCGAGGTTAGCGGTGTCCACTGAGGCAGCGGCGGGGTGGGTCTCCAGCCGGCGATGAGCCACAGCAGGAGGGGCAGCCAAAATCCGATGCTGCCGATCAGCTGCCGATGGGCGCGGCTCGATAGGTCGATCACTTTGGGTGCGGCGCGAGGCTTGCGGGCTTTTTTCTGAGATGGGCTCACGGCAAGCCCTCCTGTACAACCTGACGGTAAGCGTTGGTGTCAGCAGAACCGCTGACCTGCTCAATCATTATTGCACGAAACCCGGGAATCCGCGCTCCGTATCCTGGCTGGACATATAATCATCAGGGCTGAGAGATCAGCCCTGATGATTGTTCCAATCCTATACGGCATCGCTAAGGGATAACTGTAATGCGATCCCGCGGTCCCGGCGCCACTGGCGAGTGGGTTGCGAAATACTTCTCGAACGCATCCGTATCCACATCACCACCGAGGCGATCCGTGCCTTGTGTGAGGATTGGGAAACTGTCGCCGCCATCGGCCAGGAAGGAGTTAACCGTTACGCGGTAATTGCTGAGTGGATCGATCATCACGCCATTGAGCATGATGGTCGTCGGGTCCACTTTATCGCATACGCCGCCCGAAGCTTTCCAGGTGTAGGTAAAGCCTGCCGAGACCTGCAGAATACGCGCGCTTGCAAGGGTACAGCCGGCCAATTGCTCTTCCAGCAATCTTTCAATTTGCGCGCCGGTCAATGTCATGGTTACCAGGCTGTTACCGAAGGGTTGGACAGTAAACATTTCGCCGTAGGTTACGTTACCATCACCCTCACCGGCGGGACTGCCCGCATAGGTCAGATCCGCGCGGATGCCGCCCGGGTTCATAAAAGCAACCACCGCGTCGCCAAAGCCCGGCTCGTTCGTGGCATCCAGCTGGCCGTCGGCAATTACGTCGCCCAGGGCGGATTCGCCCGCCGCATTGTTGGTGCGGGTAATATCCGCAGTGATCGAGCCGATCACGCGATTCGCGAGCGGAGCCGCAATGGCATTGTATTTGGCAATCAGGGCGGTGAGCGGGCTTGCGGGAGGGACATCACGCGTAACGATGAGGTTGTTGGCCGTCATCGTGACAACTTCGCCCGTAGCGCGGTCGATGCTCAGGTCGATCTTGGTCACCAGGCGCCCGAATGAGAAGGCGCTGGTCACGATCTTGCCGTCGATCACGCAGTTGTATGGCTGGTGAGTATGGCCGCTGATGACTACATCCACCTCATCATCCAGCCTGTTGACGATGTCCAGGATCGGTCCGGAGATCCCGGTGCAGCCGTTGAACGGCGCGGGTGCGGATTGCATACCGCCCTCATGGATCAAAACCACAATCGTTTCAATGCCTTTTGATTGCAGTTCCGGAACCAGCGCATTGACGGTGTCGGCCTCATCCAGGAAATTCAAATCTGAGATACCGGACGGGGTCACGATCAGAGGCGTGCCTTCCAGCGTCATGCCGATAAAGGCGATCTTTGCGCCGGCAAATGAGCGCGTTTTGTATGCAGGGAAGATCGTCATGCCGTTGTCCTGGCGAACCACGTTCGCCGCCAGGAACTGGAAGGTCGCGCCTGCGAAATCGTCGCCATCCAAACAACCGTCGACCGGATGGCAGCCACCCTCCTGCATGCGCTGCAGCTCGTGCCAGCCTTCATCGAATTCATGGTTCCCGACGGCGTTGTAATCCAAACCGATCAGATTAAAGGCTTCAATAGTCGGCTCATCATGAAACAGCGCCGAGAGTAACGGGCTTGCACCGATCATGTCGCCGGCCGAGACGACCACCGTATTTGGATTGAGCGCACGCAGATTGTTGATATGAGTGGCGAGATACTCCACGCCGCCGGCATTAATTGTCCCGACGCGCCCCGAGGAACCGGCAGGCGGCAGCAGGTTGCCGTGGAAATCGTTCAATGCCAGGATCTGCACGTCCACGGTGCCTGAAGGCGCGGCCGCGGCCGGGATCGTGAGAAGCGACAGGACCAAGATTACTGCAAGCACAGATGCAAGCGAACTTCTTCTCATGGGTTTTCTCCTCGTGATTGGGAAGGGATTTACGTTCGTCTGGCTGCCGCACAGGCAATTGCGCGGTCATTTCTCTGTTACATCAGCAAGGTTGTGCCCGCCATCACCACCTTTCGCAAAGGAATTATTAACACAAACTGCCAAAAGGATGGGAAACCTTTGGCAGTCTGGCGATCCCTCGTCCCGCTGCGCGGGATCTTCGACGGGATCCATGACTTTGCGCCCCCATCTCACGATGGGTTTGCCTTTTCACTTCTGATTAATGGGTCTAGGATTTACTCTATCATAATTGATAACCGCAATCAATAGGGAATCCCGCTGCTCGGCGAGGGTGTTCGCGAAGCATCCCGGAGGGACCCGACCCCGCCGCAAATTAATTAGAGACTGACAGTCGGTCTGTGGCGCAGGTCAGGCCCTCTAGCCAACCGTGCCGCACCCGACCTGCATGTCAGTTGTGGCACTCTTCATTTTTCGCCGTTTCTTCAGCTTACCGTGATTACTACATTCCCCTTTTTCAACCCGGTGTCGACATAGCGATGCGCTTCGACGATCTGTTCCAACGGATAGCGTCGATCGATGACCGACTTGATCTTCCCCGCTTCGATCAGGTCTTTCAGGGCAACCAGCTTTTCGGTCGTATAGCCCCCCGTCCAGGGAATTACCTTCTTGGTGCTTCGCTTTGATTCCCAGCGCCATCGAAGTCCGCCGAGCACCCCCGGGTTGGCATTCAGATAGGTCCCTTTTTCGTTCAGCGATCTGACACTGCCTGAAAACGGGCTCTTGCCGATCGTATCGAATATGACATCATACTTCTGACCGTTCTTTGTGAAATCTTCGCTGGTGTAGTCAATGACGTGATCTGCGCCGATCGAGCGCAGCATATCCAGCTTCGACGGATGGTCCACGCCGGTCACTTCGGCGCCGTAGTGTTTGGCAAGCTGTACCGCCCAGGTACCCATGCTGCCGCCCGCGCCAACGATCAAAACCTTTTGTCCGGGGCGGACCTCTATTTTTCCAAGCGAATGCAGCGCTTCGAGTCCGCCAAACGGAGCGGCGGCGGCCTCTGCGTAGCTCATGTTGACCGGTTTTTTCGCCAGCACCCCGGCCATCCCCGAAGGATTTTCAGCCAGGCACATGTACTCGGCATAGGTTCCCATGGCCAGTCCGGTATAGCCAAAAACCTGGTCGCCGGGTTTGTAACGGGTTACGTTCTTGCCGATTGATTCGATCTCTCCGGCGAACTCCGTCCCAAGGATCGTGATCCGGGTTGGTTTGCTGAGGCCGATATACAGCCGCAAAGGGATCGCAAACAAAAGCGGCAGTTTGAGTCGTCGCAGCTCGCTGTCCGGTGTTGAAGCGGTCACGGCATGGACTTTGATCAGGACCTGATGATCCTTGGGCGCGGGTTTTGCCACCTCCTGCAACTGAAGACCGTCCGGTTCCCCGTATTTGGTCCAAATGACTGCTTTCATGTGTCGCTCCATATGCAGTAAATCGCATACGCACACTCACCACGAAGTCACGAAGACACAAAAAGGAATGCCTTCGCGGCTTGGTGCCTTCGTGGTAAATTCACTCGCTCGACCGCCACGGTCTTTACGTTTGCTGTTTGGGCCACTTCCATGCATACCAGACGATCAGTGAAGTAACCGCGAGTTCCACGATCCCAAAGAACATGTAATACGCCCAGCTCTCGCCGATCAGGTTGCTGAGGTTGACGGCAGTATACAGCACGCCGGCGGTGATGTTGGCCCAGCGAGCCAATGGAGACTTCAGCATCAAGGACAGGAAAACCATCGCAGCCGGAATGATCATGAGTGTGGCGGCCATGAACAACGACCCTTGGGTCACGGGAAAGGGACCCATCAGGCCTTGTGTCATCTTCTCTATCTGCCCCGGTCTGAAAAGTGAAAGGATGTCGGCATAGATGTAGAGCAGCATCATCGCCACCCATAATGCCGAAAGCTTGGTCTTTACATTGATCCGCACATCTTCCATGCCGCTGGTCTTGTTGATCGACTGCATGTGGTTGCTCCTCTTGTTGAATGATATCGATTCGTTCGACGATCTGAGTGGCTGATTCTCAAAACCCTTTTTGTACACGGATCTCACGGAGAACACGGATAAGCGCGGCTTTTACGGAAATTATCCGTGGCCTTCCGCGTAATCCGTGTACAACAAGGAGACGATCAGGACTGCCCCAACCTGTAGAGTCTATATCCTGCAAACAACACCCACAGCGTGGTGAGCAAAGAAGCCAGGATCACGGTGAGGCCCAGGAAACTTGCAATAAATGGGCCCACCACCGCAACGATCCCAAAGACGCCCGAGGCCACGCCGAAATAAGCGGTCGTCTTGCTGAAGATTCCCTTTAGCATCACGAGGCCGGCCACGAGGATCCCGATTGCAGGGACGAGGATGGCATAGACGCCCAGGAGCGGAGATTCCAGCACCGCCGCCGGGGACATCGCGGCCGCGACAACGAGCGCCATGTGCGCTCCGTCCATGGCTGCGGCGTAGTTACTGCTCAGGATGATGAGCGCGGCGTAGTTCGTCCAGGTGACGGCCAGGTCCAGGACGACGAACAGCAGCACGAAGGCCGTTGCGATCAGCATCGCGTTCCGGTTGATGCCTTTCAACGCGACGTACAGCGCCAGCGCCAGCGGCACGAAGAGCAGGTCCGTGAAGACGGAGAGACTCAGGATCGCCCACCACGCGGTCGTATGCCCGGACAAATAGGCGAGCCGCGCCTCGGTTCCACTCGGCGGTGCCCCCAGAGGAACATAGAGAGCAATGATGACGATATATGCCAATCCCAGGATCAGCGCTGAAATTCCGCCCAACCGATACAACCATTTCCCGTCCGGGTCAATTGTAGTGTCCATTGTATGCTCCTGCACTAAGGATAGATTCGAGGTACGCGGTTTGACATTTGGCGCGGCCCACCGATGGCATCTTTAGGAAGTCTACGGAAACACATCCGGAAGGTTGCAGACCTTGCGGTTTCCAGAGGCGGCCTCGCGGCGAAACGATTCCTCATCGGCTGCCTCCTTGCCAATTTGCCCATTTGCTCATTTGGCTTTTGTACAGCGCCGTCCGGACCCTGGCAGGCAGCGGATATTTCGCCTGAGGATTGACCCAGCCGATCACGGGCTCGCCGGCCGGCCCGCGCACGAGCACTTCGCTCAGACGCTGGTAGTGATTGAAGAAGTCGGCCCGGTCGCGGAATCCATGCCGCTGCACGACGCCCGGGTCATTGCGCTCCGCCCGCTGCTGCAGATCGAGCATGGCCGCGCGCAGGGATCCCTCGTCGAGGCCCGGAGCCTGGACACCGGCGAGCAGGATGTTGATCCGCTGCGGCAGCAATTGGCCCAATTTGCTGCATACCATGTCCGCCAGTTGCTTGCCCACTTGCGGGTGTGCGGCCCCCTGAAGAGTTCGCACTCGCGTCACCTCGAGCATGAAGAGCGCGCTGGTGGTGAAGGTGACGGCGAAATCCGGCGCGCGCAACGGTCCGCCCAACTGCGGTTCATAGACGATGCTCAGCGGGCGCTCCTGCAGCAGAAGGTGGGCCGTCTCCAGCTCAAGCTGCAGATCGAGCAGGCTCTCGGTCTCCTGCGTGGTGCGCAGTTTCTTGCGGATCTTCGTGCGCGCCTCCGTGACGAAGGCGGTGAATCGGCGGGAGGACGCCAACCACCCGGCCATCGGCCCAGCAAGCAGGTGCGGCTGGCCGTCGAACAGGTAGGTCATCAATTCGTCGATTAACATCGCGGGGTCGATCAGCTCTGTGTTGAGCGACTGTGTCCTTCGTCAGGAGTTTATTGTCCGGGCGGGTGGATCTCTATGACGACTTTGCCCTTCGTGTGCCCGTTCTCAACATGATGATGCGCCTGCACGATCTGGTCCAATGGATAGACCTTTTCGATTACCGGCCTCAGTTTTCCTTGCTCGATCAGCTCGCGAAGGAAGTCCATATCGTTGGCGTTCGGTTCTGCCAAATGCATCTTGAGCCGCTTATCGCGGGTCAACAGGCTGAGGAGCACCTGCACTGCCTGGAATCGTGCTTTGAGAGGGTTTTCCGTGATATAGATACCGGTTTCGGTTAAGGAAGGCTTACAACTGAAATAAGTCCGCCAGCCAACCGAATCCAAGACTAGATCGTACTTCTGGCCGTTCTTCGCAAAATCTTCTTTTGTATAGTCGATCACGTGATGCGCGCCGAGCTCCTTCACCCAGCTGAGGTTGGAGGTGCTGCATACCGCGGTCACTTCCGTCTCGTGATACCTCGCCAGTTGAACGGCGAAATGTCCGATGCCGCCCGAGGCGCCGTAGATCAGGACTTTCTGGCCCTGCTTGACCTTTGCCACATCTCTCAGCGCCTGCAGCGCGGTCAAGCCTACGCACGGCACCGCCGCCGCTGCTTGAAAGGTCGCATTATTCGGCAGCATGCTTAATCTATTTTCGCGGGCGCGCACATACTCCGCATGGGATCCGAGGCTGCTCCCGAACACCGCGTCGCCGGGCTTGAAACGGCTCACCTTGCTGCCGACCGCTTCCACCGTACCGGCGACGTCGATGCCCAACACTTGTATCGCCGGTTTGGGTTTCAAGATGCCATTCTCCATCCGGATCGGAAAAAATCCCTTGCGGTGCAAATAATCAAAGGGATTGACCGAAGCGGCTTGCACTTTGATCAATACCCGGTCCGCGTGCTCGTCGAGCATCGCGGGCTTTTCGATCTCTTCGATCTTCAGGACTTCAGGGGGACCGTATGATCTGAAAACCGCGGCTTTCATAGTGTGTTCCTTGGAATCGGCAGCGCGACCCGGCATCAACGCGCGAAGGCCCGAAAGGGATTCGCATGCGTCAGTTGCTGGATCGTCCGCTCGTCGACGCCGGCCGCCCGCAGCTTGGGGAGGAACTCGTCCGACAGGTAGGTGTACGGTTTGGGCACCCCGCCGCCGGGACGCGCGGGATCGTACCAGCCGCGGTCATGGCTCAGCAGCAGATGATCGCCGAGGTCCGCGTCCAGCAGGCGTTGAATGCGCTCGACGTAATACTCATCCCTTTCGCCGTCCACATTGCCGATCGCGTCGTACTCAATCCACGCGCCGCGGCGCGCCCTCTCCAGGTGTAAATCGAAATCCGGCTCGGCCTGGGTGTGGATCCAGATGAATCGTGCGGCGGTGTAACCCAGCGACTCGATGACGTCGAGTTGGTCCCGGACGACGCGGCCGCGGATCGTGTGGCTGCCGATGACGGAATTCGTCTGCCGGCCGGCGCTCGCAGCCGCGCGCAGGATCTTCGTTTCGCACTCGGTCAATCCGTCATCGCCTGCGCTCAACTTGATCCAACCGGCCTGCACCCCGCTCTCTTCGATCTCGCCCTGCAGTTCGCTCAGCATCCACGCGGCCAATTTTTCTT
>DASXQN010000454.1:0-2949 GCA_036507155.1 Anaerolineales bacterium | reverse complement strand
CGTTCCCAGGTCCACGAGAGACGCGTCAGGTTGCAACCAGCCCTCGTCGAAGACGCGCTCGAAGAAGGGGTCCGGGAAGCCGGCCCGGAAGCGTGCGTAGTCGTCTGCGGTCAGGCCAAAATCCACGTCTGCGCCCATATGGTGGGGTATACCTTCTCGCCAAAGGGCCGTCAACCCCGCGATTGCCTCTTGACATTACTGAACAAATGTTCTAAACTATGAACGTCGTCCCATCGCAACCAGCAGGAGAAATCCATGAACCGCTCCTTTTCGCTCGACCTACTGCCCTTCCTGAGAACCACAGCCTTGAAGCGCGGCGCCATCTTCGGCAGCGTGCTCGTGTGCGCGCTGATGGCGTTCGAGGTCTTCAATTTTTCCACAACGTCCTTTGCGCTGCGGGACATGATCGGCGACCTGTCATTCATCGGCATGCGCTGGGCCACGATCCTGGCGATCGCGTTCTGTAGCATCGACTTTGCCGGTATCGCGCGACTGTTCACGCCCGAGCAGGGCCGCGACGAGCCGGCCGAGGTCTGGTATCTCTTCGGCGCATGGCTGCTGGCCGCCGCTTTCAACGCCTCGCTGACGTGGTGGGGTATTTCCGTGGCGATCGCCACTCACACGGCCGCCGGCGGCTCCCTGGTGGGGCAGGCTACGCTCACGCGTTTCGTCCCGATCTTTGTGGCCGTAATGGTCTGGTTGGTGCGCGTTCTGATCATCGGCACCTTCTCGATCGCCGGCGAGAGGCTCTTCACGCTGGATGAGGCACGGCCCGCACAGCGCGCTGCAGCCCGACAGAGTCATGAGCCTCGTCCCCTTCGGGTACCTCAGGGCAACCCTGCCAATGTGCACCTCGCGTCATACGCCCGCCCGGCGCCAAGGTCGACGCCGTCTTATGCTCGTCCCATCATTCCCACCGACACCACCTATCACCCGGTAGGCGTGAGCGCCAGGGCCGGCAGCGAAGGCAAATCTGTGAGACAGTAGTTTCTCCTCTTCTCCTCCTTCCAACCGCGGAGGCGCCTGCAAAGGCGTCTCCTGCGTTAAGAGCATCAAGTTAAGCGTGTCATTTTCTCTTTGCGTCCGTGCGTCTTTGCGTTAAACTATGTGCAAGATTAGGTAGAGTGAGGCACGTACAAGGGGGAATGCATGAGCGACTCTTCACGTCCCGTATACCGCATCACGGACCTGCACGAGACCGAACGCCCGCGCGAGCGGCTGTCCGCCCTGGGACCGCAAGCCCTGAGCAATTCCGAACTGCTGGCCATCTTGCTGCGCGTTGGGGTCGCCGGCGAAAACGCGGTGCAAGTGGGCCAGCGGTTGCTGCAGAAATTCAGCGGTCTGACCGGTCTGCACGGCGCGCCGTTCGAGGAATTGAAATCCCAGCGCGGCATCGGTGATGCGAAGGCCGCGCAGATCAAGGCGGCCATCGAGCTCGGCCGGCGCCTGAGCATCGAATCGCCGGAGACGCGCCTGGCGATCAACAGCCCGGCGGACGCCGCGGCCTTGTTGCAATATGAGATGTCCGCCCTCGAGCAGGAGCATCTGCGCGTGATCCTGCTGGACACGCGCAATCACGTGCTGGATGTCGTCGAGGTCTATCGTGGCTCGGTTAATTCGTCCCAGGTGCGGGTGGGCGAGGTGTTCAAAGCGGCAATTCGCCGCGGCGCGCCGGCGCTGATCGTGGTGCACAACCATCCGAGCGGCGATCCGACTCCCAGTCCCGACGATGTGGCCGTGACGCGCGCCTTCGTGCAGGCCGGGAAGCTGCTGGATGTGGACATGCTCGACCACATCGTGATAGGCCGCGGAAAATATGTTTCGTTGAAGGAGCGGGGCTTGGGATTTGGATAAGAAAAGACGTTAGACCGATGATCTTATGGTCTAACGTCCGACGTCAATCGTCGCGCACTTACTCGCTCCAGCCGCGCAGATGAGACATAAGTAAGAGGATTCGCTTGTGCAGGTTGAGCACCCGGCGATTCCAGTCAATCCTCTCGTTGTCAGGATCCACCTGATACACGAGCTGCATCTCCTTGATGCGATCGTAGATGGATTCAACCAGCCGTGCCACATCGTTTCCGAGAAAGGACGCCAGGTCGCTGTCCTCGAGGCGTGCGACCCTGCGGATGCGGTGTTTCCCCGGGCTGAGCCGGTTGAAATCGAATCCTTTCTCCAGCAGCCGATCGTACACGGCCACACTCATTTTCTCCACCGCGGTCTGCGGTTCCACCTCACGTTCCACCACCAGCCAGCACAGCGTGGCGTTCTTCTTCAACTCTTCGAGCAACAGGCGCGGCTCACCGCGGTTGTTATGAAGGAGTTCCTTGAAAGCCTTGGTGGTATCGGCTGCCGTTCCGAGCGTGGAGAAGAGCGTTGAGATCGTTTCGAGCACCATCCTGCCTCCGCTGGCTCCATTATACTGCCTGGGCCATTGCGCTTTAGCGGCCAGGACGCCGATCAGCGCGGGCCGGCTTGGATGGTTTCGCGATGCTAGAGACTGTAATCAGCTTCGAAGTTCTTGAATTCGCCGCTTGCCTTTTCCCACTCCACGCGCGTGTCGTCCACGTGGGCGGACCTAGGGCCCTCGCGCATTCGCGCGATCAACTGCTCCACCTGCGCGCGCGGTCCTTCTGCCACGGCTTCCACCATATCATTGCCCACATTGCGCACCCAGCCGCTGATGCCCAGCCTGGCGCCGCGATCCTGCACGAAGGCGCGGAATCCCACGTTCTGGACACGACCCTTCACCCACACATGCGCACGTACGATCTCAGCGGGTCCGTTTGTCAAGTTATTTTCTCTTTTGCTGATTTGCTCATTCGCTGACTTGCACTTCTGCGCGTACATTCCCCCATACGAACTACTAGGTCTCTTCCTCATCCCGGTCGAAGGACAGCAAATCGAAGCGTTCCAGGTCTTCGGTGAAGGCCAGGTTCTCGAGCGCGT
>DASXQN010000453.1:0-2404 GCA_036507155.1 Anaerolineales bacterium | reverse complement strand
CTGGGGGTCATCGATTACCTGACCGGCTTTGAGATCTCCTTTTCATTGTTCTACCTGATCCCGGTCTCGCTCGTGGCGTGGACCGTAGGCCAGAAGGCCGGCGTTTTCATTTCGTTCGCCGGCGCCATCGTCTGGCTGGCGGCCAATCTCCTCGCCGGCCAGCTCTATTCCGGCCCGCTGATCCCCTTCTGGAACATGTTGATGCGGCTCGGTATCTTTCTACTGGCGACCCTGCTGCTGGTCAATCTGCGGCGTGTGTTTGAGGTGGAGCGCGACCTGGCCAGGACGGATTTCCTGACCAGTGCGCTGAACAGCCGCGCCTTTACGGAGGCCGCGAACATCGAGTTGCAGCGATCGCGGCGCTATGAACGTCCGCTCACGGCGGCGTACATCGACCTGGATGACTTCAAGCTGATCAACGATCGCTTCGGCCACAGCGTCGGCGATACGCTGCTCAAAACGGTGGCACGCGTGCTGTCGCGCAACCTGCGCGTGCCGGACATGATCGCCCGGCTGGGCGGTGACGAGTTCGTGCTCTTGCTGCCGGAGACCGGCTCGAAGCAGGCGCAGGCCCTGGTGTCGCGTCTGCAAAAACTCCTGCAGGCGGAGCTCGCCGGCGGCAGCTTCGACGTGACGTTCAGCATCGGCGTCATCACGTTTCGGACCTATCCAGCGGACCTGGATGAATTGTTGGGGGCGGCGGACCAGGCTATGTACAGCGTGAAGAACAACAGCAAGAACGGCATCGAGTTCACGGTCTACGACAAGAAGTAAAGGAATAGCAACAAGTTGATTAAAGCGCCGCCCTACCGAAAGGGACAGGGGCGGCACTTTCAGTTATGTTCATCTGTGCTCGCAAGGGTATCTGTGGTTAAATTGTCTTCACTGAAATCGCCCTCCAATCTTCAACCCTTATCCCCTAACCCCTATTTCCTATTTCGCAATTCCTACTCCCTACTCCCACATCCCTAGTCCCTAATTACCTAACCCCCTAATCACCCATCATGCTCATCCACTCCGCCACCCAACTGCTCACACTCGCCGGCGGCCCTCAACGCGGCAACGACCTCGGCGCGCTCGGCCTGATCGACGACGGCGCGGTGCTGGTGCGCGACGAGAAGATTGTGGCAGTCGGCTCCAGCGGCGAGTTGCGCGCGGCGTATCCCGATGAACCTGCGCTCGACGCCTCCGGCTGTGTCATCCTGCCGGGCTTCGTCGACCCGCACACGCACGTGATCTGGGCCGGTGACCGCGCCGGCGAGTTCGAGTTGAAGATGGCCGGCACCCCGTATCTCGACATCCTGGCCGCGGGCGGGGGCATCCTCTCCACCGTCAAGCAGACGCGCGCTGCCAGCCTCGAGGCGCTCACCGCGCAGACGCGGGCGCGGCTGAGGCGCATGTTCGCGCACGGCACCACCACGGCCGAAGCCAAGACCGGTTATGGCCTGCAGACCGCCACAGAACTGCGGTTGCTCAAAGCGCTGCTGGCGCTCGATGAGGAGGGCCCGCTCGACCTGGCGATCACCTTCCTCGGCGCGCACGCCATCGCGCCTGAGTTCAAGGGAGACCCGCAGGGTTATACCGACGAGATCGTCAACACCATGCTGCCGATGCTCAAAGAGTGGTGGGGGACGCATGCGCCGCGGCTGCCGCTGCCGTTCGTCGACGTGTTCTGCGAGACGAAGGCCTTCGACCTGGCGCAGTCGGGTCAGATCCTCGCCCGGGCCGGGTCGCTGGGATTCCCGCTCAAGGTCCACGCGGACGAGTTCGACAACCTCGGCGGCGCGCGCCTGGCGGCCGAACTGGGCGCGGCCTCCGCCGATCATCTCGTCGTCACGTCGGATGCAGACATCGCCGCGCTCGGAAGATCGGACACCGTCGCGGTCTCGTTGCCCTGTACGCCGTTCGGGCTGGCGGAACGCGAGTACACCCCCGCGCACAAGCTGCTGGAGGCGGGTGCCATCCTGGCGATCGCCACGGACTGCAACCCCGGCACCGCCTGGAACGAGTCGATGCAGTTCGTTATCGCGCTGGCCTGCCGCGCCTTGAAGCTGACGCCCGCGCAAGCCATCGCCGCCGCGACCATCAACGCCGCGCATGCCATCCGTCGCACCGATACGGTCGGCTCGCTTGAAGTCGGCAAGCAGGCGGACCTTTTGATCCTGTCCGTTCCCGATTACCGTCATCTCGGCTATCGCTTCGGCACGAATTTGGTGAGGCAGGTGATCAAGCGCGGGAAGGTATACTCGGTGGATGCGGGATATTCTCGGATTGCCTAAGGATTAACGCAAAGGCGCAAAGACGCGGATGTGTTTTCTCTTTGCGCCTCCGCGTCTCTGCGTTTAGATCCACGCAGAGTGCGAATTCAGTTAGAATGATGTCATTGCGAGCGCAGCGAAGCAAT
>DASXQN010000452.1:0-2376 GCA_036507155.1 Anaerolineales bacterium | reverse complement strand
TCGAAGCTCAGAAAAGGGCAAATGCAGCGGCGGCCAGGCGCGACACGCTGGAGGAAGCCGTGGGGGCTGCCGTCGAAGAGATCCTCGCCCGGCTGGAAAAGGCACGACTACGCGCGGAGGATGTTCGCAATCAAGTAAGACAAAATCAGGATGAGCGGACGAGGCTCTTGGTTCGCGTCGCGGTTGCAATGAAAGACATCGAGAGGCGAGCAGAAGACCTGAAGCGCACCACAGATGAACGCGAAATGGCCATCGCCTCACTGAGGAAAATCGCGGCGACGAGACTCCTATCTGTCGCCGTGCCGGAGTCTGACGACGGCGAGCCCTCCGGATGGTCCGTGACGCGAGCTGTCGAAGTAGCACGCGCTATCGAGGCTGCGCTCGCGCAGGTGGATATTGAGGATGCGGCATGGGAACGCAATCAGCGGGGAATCCATCAGCACATCCAGCAATTGAACGAAACGCTGCGTCCCTATCAGTATGATCCAGTCACCACAATGGAGGACGACATCCTGGTTGTGACCGTGCCTTACCAGGGACGTAGCTGCACGATGGCTGAGCTTCGCAGCGCCCTTTCCGACGAAGTCGCGAATCGCCAGGCTCTGCTGAACGCCCGCGAACGCGAGGTAATCGAGAACCACCTGATCGGTGAGGTGGCCACGCACCTGCACGACCGGCTGCACCATGCTGAAGGTTTAGTTCGGGACATGAATGCCGAACTAATGGCCCGTCCCACGAGCAGCGGCATGACCCTGCGCTTTATCTGGGAACCGATCGAGGATGATGGCTCAGCAGGACTGGCGGACGCCCGCAAACGGTTGCTTGGCGCAGGTGGGACCTGGTCGCCGGCGGAGCGCGAGGCGCTCGGAGCATTCCTGCAGCAGCAGATCCAGGCTGTGCGCGCCGCAAACGAGGGCGGGACTTGGCCGGAGCACCTGGCGAAAGCGCTGGACTATAGAGCGTGGCATCGATTCATCGTCGAGCGCCAGCAAGACGGCCAATGGAAGCGGCTTACCAGGCGAACGCACGGCACGGGATCCGGTGGAGAAAAGGCATTCATGCTGACGATCCCTCTGTTCGCGGCGGCCGCGGCGCATTATCGCAGCGCCGACCGTCTTGCGCCCCGTCCGATCCTGCTTGACGAGGCGTTTGCAGGAATTGATCGTCCCTCGCGCGGCGAATGTATGGGCCTGCTGCGCGCCTTCGACCTGGACTTCGTGATGACCAGCGAGCACGAATGGGGCTGTTACGCGACCTTGCCCGGTGTGGCGATCTACCACCTTTCTGCCCGGCCAGGTATCGATGCCGTGGGCGTGACGCGGTGGGTGTGGAATGGCAAGCAACGAATCCGTGATCATCAGGAACTGCCCACGCCGTACCCGCCCGCAACCCTGACGCAACGTGAATCGGCGGGTGAGAATGGCAATGGCCGCGGGAAGCTCTGATTGTGGACCTTGTGCGGCTTCGTCAAACCTTGGGAAAGCCGGAACTGGCGTGGCTCGTCCAGCGCATCCGGCAGCGTCTCGAGCGCGGTGAGGGCCTCCAGGGCTCCGTGACATTGCGTGGTGCAACGAACGAGCAACGCGCGGCAACAGATCGCTTGCTCGGAAGGCTACCGTCCACGGGAACCACTCTGACGGTCCAACTACAGCGGCTGGACTTACTGCTGCGTCATGCGGAGTTGTGCGGCGGGCTGAAAGAGGCAGTGGAGGCGCTCACCGGGCCGGTTGAAGATCAACGCGCGCGACAAGCGCTCCTCGAAGAAAAATGGTCCAGCCTGTTCGACGAGGCGGAGCGATCCTGCTCAAGCCGGGAGGCCAAAAATTGGCTCCGGGAATTGCGCGAGACCGGCCTCGTACGTCGCTTGAGCCGTCAGAACGTCGAAACCGCGCGGCGGTATCTCCAGTTATCCCTTAACGTGATCGCTCGATTGCCGGCGAAAGGTGTGCCTCTGGCTGAACTGTCTGCCGAAGCGACTGGAGACAGCCATTCCCTCGATGTCGGGTGGCCTCTGGGCACGCTCACGGTCCGCGCGGCCGGCCTCTTGGGCGGAGTTGAAAGCTGGGACGATGCGGAAGCGAGGCGCGACGCGTGGGCGAGCGTGGGAGTGCTGTGTGATGAATTGAGCGCGCCGGTGCTGACGTTAAACCTGCGCGGCGACCTGCAGTCAATATCGGGCCGGGCCTTGCAACTGCACGCAGAAGCCGGAGAGCCATACCGGTTGACCGTGCGTCAGTTATTACGCCAACCGCCTGACTTTGAGCCTGCCAGGCTCGGGCCTAGGGTTTATGTCTGCGAGAATCCCACAGTGGTTGCCGCTGCGGCGAATCGGCTTGGCGCCCGAAGCGCTCCACTCATTTGTGTCGAAGGACAGCC
>DASXQN010000451.1:0-2705 GCA_036507155.1 Anaerolineales bacterium | reverse complement strand
AGGTTTCATGCACTTAGGATACTTCTCGTTGCGATGGTAACGCTGGCCATTCCCGCAGCCGCATGGCCGCACGCGGCGTCCGATTCGTGACCATTATCAGCGGCAGTGGCGGCGGCAGCGGGTGGGACTCCACAACAACATTAAGGGCGCGCTCCCTGGTCTCTGCAAGGGCATAGACCAGGGCTTGGCAGGGCTGGTCCTCGACATGAAGTCACGCGGCTTGCTGAAAGACACTCTCGTCGTCTGGTCCGGTGAGTTCGGACGGCTGCCTACCATTGAACTCCGGAACGATCGTCCGGGCCGCGACCACAATCCGTACGGCTTCAGCATGTGGATGGCGGGCGCGGGAGTTAAGCCAGGTTGTGATTACGGAGATACGGATGAACTGGGTTACGCCGCGATCAAGGAATTCAAGCTGACCCACAGTGACATCCACGCCACGATCCTGCACCTGCTCGGGCTCGACTTCACGAAGGTAACCTACCAGTACGAGGGTCGCGACGAATCGCTGGTGGGCGTCAACCCCGCGGGCGTCGTGAAAGAAATCCTGACCTAAGCCAAAAAAAAATTAGCCGCGGATTTCACGGATTACACGGATTGATTTCTGTGAAATTCGTGAAATCTGTGGCTAGTTTTTTCTCGAGTGTCAGCGCGAGCTGATCTTTACAGGCTCCACAGCGAGCGCGAGAGCCATCGCGGCCCAGCTTGTTCCCGCGGAGGAGATCCATTGGTCGTGCCCATAGGGGAAGCCGCTGTCGAAATAGGGTTGGACCGGCAGCGCACGGGTCTTGACGTGCCAGGAGCCGTCCTCCGCCTGTGTTCTGAGAAGATACTGCACGCCCCGGCGATACGCCGGATCGGTCGTGGGGACACCACCGGCCTGGTTGAGAGCATAGAGAGCTTGCCCGGTTGCATAGGCATCGGACTGCATCGACGGCAGCTGCGCCCAGCCGCCGTCAGCCTGCTGCTCGGCCCGAAGTTCGCGCACGGCGCCCTGGATGGCCTGCCGGCCCGCCTTCGTCCAGGAAATCCCTAGCAGGCGGTACACCCGTTCATGGTTCGAACGCGGCTTGACTTCGAGCAGCCACGCGCCGGCGCGCGCGATCCGCTTCTGAGCATCTTCGCGCTGCGACTCCGGCGCGTATGCCTGAAGCGAACGAAGCGCCATCGCGGTCGTCGTCACGTCGTCATAGGTCATCGGCGGGCGATTACCGATTGTGCGCCAGCGGCCGTCGGTCTCCTGTATGGACTGAAGATAGTGTACAAACGAGTCGGTCGCGATGTCAGCGGAACGCTCTCTCGCCTCGCTGTTCAGCATGGAATAGCCCACACTGTTGGCGCCTCCGGTCACGATGAACTCGAGCGCGCGTTCCGGCGAGAAGTCTGTCTGCAGTCCTTCCATCTGAGCGATGTCCGGCCCCGCATCAATCCCATGCTTTCGCGCGACAACCTGTGCCAGCGCAGGAAGAAACTGGCTGTGGCACGAGTTGCATCCCCCGCGCTTGATGAAGTTCGGGCTGGTCTTGACCAGCAGACCGAGGCCCTTCTCCACCGCCGTTCTCAGGGTTGCCGAGTCGGTGCCACGCTGTCCTCCCGCGACTGCCGCGCCGGCGAACAGGCAAACCGCACAAATCGCAACGAGCCATCTCGACATCTTCATAGTGATCTCCTCGAGCTCTGTTATTTTGTTTTTTCGGCGATCAAGCGCACGATTTCGGTATCGCCGCGCTTTTTCGCAAGGCTAAGGGCGGTTTCACCTTCGCCCTCGATGCGTGTATCGGCGCCTTGGGCCAGCAGCATGCGTACGATTTCAACCGGCATCGATTCTGAATACGCGGCATACATCAGTGGCGAGTAATTACGCTCGTCGAGCACGTCGACGCGCGCACCGTGGTCAAGGAGCTGTTTGACACAGCCGGCATCGCCGGAGGCCGCTGCGTACCCAATAGCCGTGTTGTTCCGCTTCGTGCGCGTGTTCACGTCCGCGCCCTTCTCGATGAGCACTTTGACCGCGGGAGCGTTCCGATAGCGGGCCGCCTCCATCAGTGCGGTCAATCCTGCTTGCGTTGTCGCGGCGACGTTAGCGCCACCGGTAATGAGCACGCCGATCGATTCGACATTGCCGATTACGGCAGCAGCCATCAAAGGAGTTCGCCCGGCGATGTCTTTCACATTTGGATCGGCGCCCTTATCGAGCAGCAGCCTTACCGTCTCTGTACCGCCAGGCTGGGAAGCCGCTAGATATAAGGGCGATTTGCCTTCAACCGTCTTCGCATTTACGTCACACCCGCGGCTTACCAGCAGCCGCACCTTGGCGATATCATGGATTCCCCAGTGGAGCGCGCTCGCGCCTCGCGCGCTCTTCGCTTTCGAGTCCGCCCCCTTATCGAGCAAGACGCGCATCACCGCTTCGTTGCCATAGAGGGCCGCATACATCAATGGTGTCGCGCCGTTCGGATCGGCTGAACTGACGAGCGAGTCGCCGGGCTGAAGCCGGCCTAACATGGCGGCCGACCCTTTGCGGATTTCCGCGATCAGCGCTTGCAGCTGAGGATCGATCGGCTTTTTCGGCCGCGCGCTCTCATCCACAACAACGTCGGGATAATCGCCCCCCTGGTCGATCCAGGCGCGAAGGATTCCGATCTCTTCGGGCGAGAGTGGACCTGCCGGAGGCATCTGTAATCCGAAGTCGCCGCCTACCAGAC
>DASXQN010000450.1:0-7303 GCA_036507155.1 Anaerolineales bacterium | reverse complement strand
CATGCCGCCTTATCGCTATCCGGACATTACAGCTCTGTGCGAACGGCCGCTTACCGAGTTGATCGGTGGTGTCGAAGTGCTGGTGAATCCGGCATTGACCATAGAAGTACTCTCGCCGGCGACGGAAGCTTACGACAGGGGCGATAAATTCACGCACTACAAATCAATTGAGAGTTTTGCCGAATACCTATTGATCGCGCAGCACCGGCCGCACGCCACGTACTACGTTAAGAGTGTGGACGGCGCCTGGAGCTACGAAGAACTCACTGGCGCCGGGCAGACACTTCGTCTGGCGACGCTCGAATGTGAAATCGCGCTGTGCGATGTTTACGAAGGGGTTGAATTTCCACAGCCGCCGCTGCCGCCGCTCGAAAGGCCGTGAAATCGGGGCAGCTCTGACCTCGCCTTTGCTCGAGCCGCTCATGATCGTTGTCAAAAAGACGCTTTCTCGTTTCAACCTGTGCGCCACTATTTGAGGTTGAAGTTCACCTCGATGTTCAAGTCCATATCCACAAGCCGCCATTGTTGAACTCGCGGTATCTCGAGCACGGCTGGCGAACCCTGAGCAACAGCCGCTTCAATGACTAGAAAAAACGAAAACGTAAGAAAAAGGCCGATCTTCACAGCGTCGAATCAGAGCGCGAAACGCTGGAGGAACGAGAACCAACTGGCAAGGCGGGCCAAATTGCCGGTCAAGATGAGGACACCGACGGCGATTACAAGCGCGCCGCTGACCACTTCGACAGCATGAAAGTGTTTCTTGAAGCGGCCGTAGAAGGTCAGGAATTTATTGAGGGCGAGGCTGGTCAAGAGGAACGGAATTCCGAGGCCCGCCGAATAAACTGCAAGTAGAAACATGCCTTCAGCGACCGTCTGCTTCGTGCTGGCAATCGTGAGGATCCCGGCGAGGATCGGACCGATGCATGGCGTCCAGCCAAATGCGAAAGCCAATCCGAGAACGAGCGCGCCCAGAAGACCGCGGGGTTTTTGTACGTTATGGAACCGTTTGTCTCTGTAAAGGAAGTTGAATTTGACGATGCCGATGAGATGAAATCCGAAAACGATCAGAATCAGCCCGGCGATCTGACCGAGCAGTCTCATCCGTGAAAGAAGGATCTGGCCAATCCAGGTGGCGGTCGCACCGAGCAGAATAAAGGTGATCGAGAATCCCACGATGAACATGATGGAATTCAGCAAAACAGTCCGCAGTAAGGAAGAGTCATTCTGCTGCTCTTTGAGTTGTTCGAGCGACGATCCCGAAATGATCGAAATGTAGCCCGGCACCAGCGGCAAAACGCACGGAGATAAGAACGAGATTAATCCGGCTGCGAATGCGGCAAAAACCTGGCCAATTGTTCCGTAATCTGAAAAAAAACGTTCCATAAATATTTAGACTCTATCTGCCTTTTATCGTTCCACGACAACGCTTGCGGCGGGAACGGTCAGCTTGATCAAGGTGCCTTCGGCGTCGGTCGTAGCCTGCATTTTCACATCGCCGACTTCGAGGTCGTACGTGCGGGCTCCCATGCTGCGAACGATCGCGCTTCCGACGCTTCTATCTTGCGGGACGAACACCGGCACGCTGGTCTGTCCCGCTTGAGCCCTATACAGCAGCATCAAGTAATGATGGAAAAAATTATTGTCGAGAATCACTGCGCCCTCAGGAAACCGGAAGTCTGCGGATGAAGTCTCGCCTCCGACGATCGTCTCCAACTCGCTGATCGTAGGCGTGACCTTGACGCGGATCGTTCCCTCCCGGCTCGATGCTTCGTATGAAACCGGTACGAGCTTGTCGTTCAACTCCATCTGGCTGGAGATGGTCAGGTCGCCGATCGTGACCTTGCCGTCCATCGAATAGCCGGTTCCTTTCTTGGCAATCGAAAACTCGTCGGTGCCGATCTTTTTGCCGTCTTTGATAATGTTAAACCGCCCGTGCTCGATTTTCACCGGTGCGAGCAACAGAAGGACTGCCAACAAAAGATTCATGATTTCCGAACGACTCCTATGATCTCGTCTGCGTTCAGTCAATTTTCACACGACCGGCGAGTTTCGCGAAGGAGACTTTAAGTCGAATACAGGCCGGCAGCCGCAAAACGCTCGTCAATTGCGTCGAGTATGGATCGTCGAAGGCCGTCGCGAAACAGAGCGAGATTTTCGTCGTGCAAGTAGCGATCGACCGTGCGGGGCAGGCGCCGCCTCCATGCTCGTGCAGCCTGTCGCGCTCCTTCAGCCAAAGATCCGTCGTGAAGAAGGATCTTGCGGACTTCATTCTCAAAAAAAACCACGTGGACCTCTTCATCATTCAAAATCGAGGAGAGATCCGGCCGAACCGCGACTAAGAGTTTCGCGAACTGTAGTCCTAACGCTTCATACCCGTAGAGGTGGACAGCCAACACCTGCCACTGACTGGGCACTCGAGGAAGCGCCGTCCTGCCTCGTGAGATCGTTCCCAACAGTTGTTCAAATTGCTGGAGGTGCCGATCCTCTTCTTCCTCATGGCGGCGCAAGAAAGCAAGCACGCCCGGGGGAACGTCCTGTGCCTGGGCAGAGCGGACCAACGAAAGGGCCATCGACTCCGCCTTAAGGAATTGTTCCAACAACGCACGCTCGGAAGTGTGGGGAAGCTGTCGCGTCATGCCCTAATTAATTGAAGACCGATGTCAGTGGCGGGAATTTCGACGTAGCAGATTTTTCCATTCGCAAGCGTCGGAGGCATTGTGTTCCTTCGATTGCAATCTTAACACGACGCGTCGGCCGGAGAATGTCGTCATGCGTATTCATAGAAAGCTGCAATTTAGGCTCCGGCGCCGCGCATGTCTGAGGCACAATCGCTGATTGGTTGATAAACCATGGCAGAAGATTCTCAGACCCCAAGTGAACGACTATTCGTTGGCGGACGGCCTTCGCCCTGGCGCCTCTTGTGGATTTGGACGGTCATCGGCGCGCAATCGTTCGGGGGCGGCTCGGCGACGCTGTATTTGATCCGGCGCGTGGCTGTGGAGCGCTACGGATGGATCACCGACGATGACTTCACGCGTTATTGGGGCATCTGCCAGATCGCGCCGGGCATCAACATTCTGGGACTGGTGATCCTGATCGGTTGGCGCATTGGCGGCGCGGCCGGGGCGCTGCTCTCGTTGAGTGGACTGCTGCTGCCGAGCGCCGCAATTACGGTCGCGCTGACGTCGATCTATGCCAGCATCCGCGAAGCGCCGCTCGTGCGCGCGGCGATTGCCGGCGTCGTTCCCGCAACGGTCGGTTTGGGCTTGTTGTTGGCCTTCACCATGGTGCGGCCGCTGCTGAACGGCGCCCGCCGCGAGGGAGGCGCGAGCACACTCATCGCCGTGGCCCTGTTGCTGGCAAGCACGATCCTCGCCGCACTGGCGCGTATACCCGTGCTCGCCATACTCTGGGGCGGCGGCGCGGTGTCGGCGCTGGCGCAATGGCAGTTCGTGGCGCGCCAGAGGTCGCCACAATGATTCATCCTCTCGCGCTGTTCTGGATTATGTTCAAGGCCGCGCTGCTTTCGACGACCGGCACCGGGAATCTCCCGATCGTTCACCAGGATCTCCTGTCGCGCGGCTGGGCCACCGACCGCCAGTTTGCCGAGTCCCTAGCGATCGGACAGATCAGTCCAGGGCCGACGGGGTTGTGGGTGATCAGCCTGGGCTATTTAGTTGACGGGTTGCGCGGCGCCGCGCTGACCCTGGCCGCGGTTGCGCTGCCGCCGCTGCTGGTCCTGGTGCTGGTCCATGGTTTGTACCGCCGCTGGGGCCACCACCCCGCAACTCAAGGATTTGTCCGCGGGTTGGGTTTAGCTGTAGCCGGAATCTTTGTGATCGTGCTGAGCGGCATCATGAACACCGCCGGCTGGACCTCTACGAATCTGATGATCACACTGGGCGCGATTGTCCTCGGCGCAATGCGTAGCGTGCCGGTATGGGTGGTGCTGGTGCTCGCGGCGATTGTGGGAATCGCGCTATTTTGATGGTCACCGGTTGTGCGATGCGCACAGCTTATCTTTTTCGAGGCCGTTTCGGAACGAACGCGAGAAACCTGCGCGCGTTGTCCACCATGATGCGGCGCAGCACCTGGTCACTCGCGCCGGCTGCTTTCAGCTTCGGCACAAACACCGTCAAGGTCTTTGCGTAGCCGATCGAGGCGTCGGCCGAGAACATCAGGTGGTCGGCAAAACCCGCGTCGATGAGCGCCATGACCATCGGCACCTGCTGCGTGTCGTTGTTTCCGCCCTGGCGATCGAAACCGGCAAACGCACCGCGTCTGCAGATCGCTTTGTGCACATATACGTTCGCGTCCACGAGATTACCCAGGTGCCCAATGACGACGCGATCCGGTTTTACGCCAGCATCTTCGAGAATGTCGAGCTGTTCGAGCGCCGACTTGCCGGGAATCCCCGTGTGCGTGAAGATCGGAATGTTCGTCGCGACGTGCGCCTTGCCGATGGCACGGAACACCTTGCGTTCATCCGCGGTGATCTCGTCCCATGAGCCGATTTCGCCGAACGCGCCGAGAATGTCGTCGTCGGCCTGCTTGGTGAGGGCTTTTACGATCTGTTCTTCGCTCATCGTGGAAATCTCTTTCGGATAAAACGGCTGCGAATAGAATCCGCCGCCGGCGACGATCGGGACGCCGGACTTCAATGAGACCTGACGCAGGAAGTTGATGTCGCGTCCCATGTCCGCATGCCCTCCGTCCACAATGCAGGCGACGCCTTCGGCTTTAACCTTGGCAACTTCAGCAGACATGAGATCCACGTTATGCATGATGTCCGGGGGTGGAGGCGCAGCTACGCCGGTACCACCGCCGCCACGCGGAGGGGCCGCGGGCAAACCATTCGCGGCTCGAGCGGCGGCTGTGGCCGCCGCAAATCTCGCGCTGAAATCCGGAGCCAGCTGCATGTGCTCATGGAAAAGCGTAGCGCCGCCTGCCAACTCCTCGGGCGCGTAGTCCTTTAGGATCGTTCTGATGATCGCGCCCTTCGGAAATGCCGGCGCCTGCGCGATTACACCCTTCGGGAGTGCAGCGCCTGCCGCGCTTATTCCCAACACTTCGAGCGCCTGCCGGCGGGTCAATCGTTGCGAATGAAACTTTGACATGATCGGAATATTGTAGGCATTTCATGCAAACATCACGCGATTTTCTCGTGATAGATTAACCTCTTCGGCCTTTAGTGTGGTCCGAACGGCGAGGCGTCGACTACAATTCCGGGATCCAAATGAGCGGCTGCGAATGCAAGCCCGCGCGAAGCGCAAGCGCGATAGCGCGCAGCCTGAAGCAAAGGGCGCAGCCGGTAACTAAAGGAGGCAAGGTATGGCGTTCGATCTGAACGTGAACGGAACGCGACATACCATCGATGCTGACCCGCTAACGCCATTGCTGTGGGTGATCCGCGATCAGGTCGGCCTGACGGGCACGAAATTCAGTTGCGGCATCGGGCAGTGCGGCGCGTGCACGGTGCATGTCGATGGTCAGCCGGTTCGATCCTGCAGCGTCCCCGCGAACATGGCCGCCGGCAAAAGAATCACGACGATCGAAGGGGTCTCGCCGGATGGCAGCCATCCGATCCAGGTCGCCTGGAAAGAATTCGATACACCTCAGTGCGGCTACTGCCAGTCCGGAATGATCATGAGCGCGCTCGCCCTTCTGCAGCGACGCCCGAACCCTTCCGACGCCGATATCAACGCCGCGGTGACGAACGCCTGCCGCTGCGGCACTTACCACCGTATCCGGCAGTCTATCCACTTGGCCGCAGACATGATGAAGGACGGGAGGCGATAATGAGCGAGAACATCAATCGTCGCGAGTTCCTTGCGATGGCCGCAGCAGCAGAGGGAGCCTTCATCCTTGGCTTCTGGGTCCCGCCGCGAGCGAACGCGCAGACTGCGTCCGGCCCGTCCGGCGCGGTCTGGTACGAGGACCCGGGGACGCCCGAGATCAACGCCTGGATCGTCATCTCGCCGGACGACACCGTAACGGTCCGGATCGCGCAGACGGAGCTCGGCCAGGGAGTCTGGACGTCCAACGCCATGATGGTCTGCGAGGAATTGCAGTGCGACTGGACCAAGGTACGGCCGCAATACGCGTCCGCGAATCGCGACGCCCGAGAGAGGGCGCCCGAGTGGACGCTGAAAGTGATGGGCAAGGGCGCCACCGATCCCAAGGGCGGCGGCGAACCTGGGTTTGGGAATCGCGACCGCACTGGTGTGCAGGGTATTCCTGACAGTCTCTATCGGCGCATGCGTACGAACGCGGCGTCATCGGTGAAGGACGGGCGGTACTACCTGCAGCTTGCCGGAGCCGAGGCGCGGGAGCGATTGCTGCTGGCTGCCGCGGAGCTCTGGAGCGTGCCGGTGGCCGAACTGACCGCCAAAGACAGCATCATCACGCATGCCCCGAGCCGCCGCACGACGACCTATGGGAAGATCGCCGGCCGCGCCGCGCGGACGCCGCATCCGAATCCGGAGACGATCACGATCAAGCCGCCGGACCAGTGGACGCTGATGGGGACCGAGCGGAAGAATCTCGATGTGCCGGCCAAGGTCAACGGCAGCACCGTCTACGGGATCGACGTCCGCGTTCCGGGCATGAAATGGGCGGCCGTCAAGGCCTGCCCAGTCTATGGCGGCACCGTCAAGAGCTACAAGTTCGACGCGATTCGCCAACTGCCGGGCGTGCGGTCCGCCATGCAGTTCCCGATCCCGGATCCGGCGCTGACCCGAGGCCGCATCTTCAGCGGCGGCGTCGCCGTCATTGCCGACACCTGGTATCAAGCCAGGACCGCGCTGGATCGCATGCCGATCGAGTGGGAAATTCCGGCGGAGAAGGCGGCGTTCAACACCGCCAACATGCGCGAGGCGCTTCTTGCCTCGCTCGATCGGCCCGGCAGAGTACGCGTCAATCAGGGCAATGTGGACGACGCCTTCGCTCGCGCCGCCAAAGTTGTCGAAGCAACCTACTCGACGCCGTATCTGCCGCGCGCGCGGATGGAGCCCGGCAATGCCACGGTGCTCGTCACCGGCAATCGCGTTGACATCTGGATCGGCGATCAGAGCCCGCAGGAAACGCGCTTCAGCGCCGCGAAGATTACGGGCATACCCGAGCAGAACGTCTACCTGAACCTGTGCCACCTTGGAGGCGGTTTTGGCCGCAACGGAAACGGGCCCCAGGCCGAGCAGGCACTCATGATCGCGAACGCTCATCGCGGCACACCGATTCATCTCCTATGGACTCGCGAGGAAGATTTCATCGGCACAACATATCGTGCGATGGGCATGGCGCGGCT
>DASXQN010000449.1:0-10413 GCA_036507155.1 Anaerolineales bacterium | reverse complement strand
TTCCGCAGCGAGCTCCAAGTGGGACGATACCGCTCGACGACCGTCATGTAGATCGCCGCGGTAACGACCAAGCCATGTGAAAGAAAGGTTTGGAAGAACCGGAAGTGCGGGAAGCCGTAGATTCCGAGGTCCGGCGTGATCAGGATCTGCGCCGCGCCGCCGATGCCGAGGAAGTATGCGAATTCGTAAAGCCGATACTTGCGGGTGAGGAGCATGATGGCGGTAACCCAGACGAAGACACTGCATAAGTGCAGCGGCAGCATGGTCTGCAGGCTCCATGTTCCGACCGCGATGTTCCATGCATGCCAGGCGAGCTCGTTAAGGATCAGTGCGAACGCGAAACTCCAGCGGATCCATCGTCGGATGGTCTCGTTTGCATGTCCGAACCTGACGAGAAACAAGTTCAGGACAATCAGCGCGCCGAGCGCGCCGATGTGCGCGGTGCCAAATAATCTAAAAGGCACACCTGCATAATCCGCAGAGAAGTATTGGCCCATCGAAGTGATTGTATCAAAGCCCGGGATACCCTAACGGGCACATGTGTTCCGCGATAAAATGAGAAAGGACCCTGAAGAAATTCTTCAGGGTCCTTCTGTTTAATTATGGCGGCCCCGACGGGATTCGAACCCGCGATCTCGGCCTTGACAGGGCCGCATGTTAAACCGCTACACCACGGGACCAATTTATTTGAGCGGCCAGTAGTTTATCACACCCGCATGGGGGTGTCAATACGCGCCGCCTGTATACAGCGCTGGATCAGTGGGAGTCAGCCCGGATGGGTCGTGCACGTAAACCCAATCGCCCTGCTGAGCCCAATTGAACAGCCAGTGTGCATCACCGACGGAGAGGTTCACGCAGCCATGCGATTGTGGGTAGCCAAAGCGCGTGCGCCAGTACGCGCCGTGCAGCGCGCGGGCGCCGTCGAAATACATTGTCCATGGAACGTTGTCGAGGTAATAGAAATCCGAAGGGTCGTTGTTGCGCATCGTCTCGGTTTCTTTTTTCTGCTGGATCTGGAACAGTCCGGGCCGAGTCCAGAAAGGTTCGAGGCCGGTCGCGATGACGGTTGCAAAGACCAACCGGTTCTGGTCATAAACCGCCAGAGTTTGCTCGGCCAGGTTGACGTCGATCCAGCGGCCGGTCGTCACGCCGTCCGACGCGGTGGTGTTAACCACCACCTGTGCCACCTTGCGCGCTTCGACCCACTGATCGGCGCCGATCATGTTCCACTCCGCATTATCGACGCTCTGGGTCCCAAAGATCTGAACCACCTCGAATGGATAGATTTGCGCTCCCGTGTTCGGAGCGTTCTGCCCGGGGCCGTTCTTCACCGGGATTTGTTCGAAAGCCCAGCCGAACGAATTGCGCGGCGTCTGCTTGAACTCCAGGCCCTGGAAGGCCGAGATTTCGCTGACGCGGTTTCCGTTGCCGGGGATCCAGCCGCCGTTTTGCAATAGATAATAAACGCCCGATGTAGTGTCCACGTCGACGTACGAGACGTAAACGAATCCGGGGAGGAACTGCTGACCCCCGGGGCCGGTCTGCCCGGGCGCGCTGTAGATTTGGACAGCCGCGCCGTCCTTCAGGTGGAAGTAGTGGAACGGGAGCTGGGTCAAGCCGAAGTCCGGCTTGGACGCGGGCAGGGGGCGCAGCGGGAAGGTCAGCCCGGTGCGCGCCAGCGCGGTGAGATAAGCGGACGGTCCCAGCACCGCGCAATCTCCCGGCGGGCTGAAATAGATCACTGGCGGACACACGACCGCGCCGCTGTCAGGTTCGGGAGCGATGGAATCCTGGGCTCGGACCCTTTGAACCGACAAGAGTGAAAGTAATAGAGCCATGCTTAATAGGAACAATATCGGTTTGTGCATTAATTGCCTCAAATTGCTCGAAAAGTATAGCATATGGGCAGAAAGCAGTTATTTTGCAAATGGTACGATGCCTAACTTGACACATCAGTACCAGTGTGCTAAATTTGTTCTATTAAACTAGAAGCCATCCTGCGTCCGCGCTTGGATGCTGCACGTCTCCCGGAGGCCAGGTTTGTCCAAATCTCGAACGCAACAGATGGTCGACCGTCTGCGCGAACTGCAGGCGTCCTCACCGGACATCGAGGCCTCCGCGGTGGTCAGTGTGGATGGGTTGAGCATCGCCTCCGCCTTACCGCAGGGCGTCGAAGAAGACCGCGTCTCGGCGATGTCTGCCGCGATGCTTTCGTTGGGGGAGCGGATCGCTTCCGAGCTCGGCCGTGGATCGCTGGAACAAGTCTATATCAAGGGCCAGAAGGGCTATGTGATCCTCATGTCTGTCGGTGAGGATGCGGTCCTTACGGCCCTGGCGCGCGAGCAGGCCAAGCTAGGTTTGATCTTTCTCGACATGCGCCGCGCCGCGGAAGATCTCACGAAGCTGATCTGAGTGGAGAATTCATGACTGCCGTTGCAAAAAGCGGTTTGTATTACCCCAACAAATTCGGGCTGATCATCATCAAGTCGCTTGAAGAGGTGATGGGCAAGAACGGACTCAACGCCATCTTGAACCTGGGTGGCTTGACCCATTACATTGAGAGCTATCCGCCCGATAACCTTGAGAAGGGTTTTGACTTCACCGAACTTTCCGCCGTGGGCAGCGCCCTCGAGGAGATGTACGGACCGCGCGGCGGCCGCGGCCTGGCGCTGCGGGCCGGGCGGGCCACCTTCTCGGACGCCCTCAAGAACTTCGGCGCCCTGGCCGGTGTCGCCGACCTGGCATTCGTGGTGCTGCCCCTGCAGTCCAAGCTGCGCATCGGGCTGCCCGCGTTCGCCAAGATCTTCTCTCAATTGAGCGATCAATACAGCACAGTAGTGGAGCAGGATGACGAGTTCATCTGGCAGATCCATAAGTGCCCCGTTTGCTGGGGCCGGCGCGGCGCGGATAAGCCAGTCTGTTTTATCGCCACGGGTATCCTGCAAGAATCCCTCAAATGGGTGTCGGGCGGCAACGAATTCCGGGTCAATGAATCCAAGTGCGTTGCGGTCGGCGACGATGTGTGTGAATTCATCATCCAAAAAGAGCCGATCTCGTAGGCCAGGACCGGGTGCTCGAAGCCGCGCCTAAGATCCTGATCGTCGAGGACGACCTCGACGTGGCCGAGATGCTGAACGCTTATTTTCGCGTTCAAGGCTATGAGGTCTACACGGTTAACTGGGGGGAAGATGGTGTGCGTTCTTCCCAAACGGTTTCCCCCGATCTTGTCATCCTGGATATCCGGCTGCCGGACATTGACGGCTACGAGGTGGCGCGCCGGCTGCGCGAAGACCGCCGCACGCAAGACATTCCCATCATCTTTCTGACCGAAAAACGGGACCGCGCCGACCGACTCGAGGGCCTCGAGCTGGGCGCGAACGACTACATCACCAAGCCCTTCGATATCCAGGAACTTCGGCTGCGCGTGCGAAACGCGCTGAAGCGCGTCAGTCAGGGCTCGCTCACGAATCCGGTCAGCGGCCTGCCGGAAGGCGGCGTCGTGGACGAGCGGCTCGGCGAGACGATGGAAAAGCCCGGGACCGCGTTCGTGCTGGTTGCCCTCGAGAATATGCAGTCCTTCCGCGAGTCCTACGGTTTCGTCGCCGCGGATGATGTGCTGCGCGCCGTCAGCGTGATGATCCTGAACACGCTGCGCGAGACCGGCATGCCGGAAGACTTCCTGGGTCATGTGGGCCCGGCCGAATTCGTGCTTGTCACGGCGCCAGGCCATGCGGCCGCGTTGCAGGAGAAACTGCGCGCGCGCCTCGAGCAATCCCTGGAATACTTCTACCCGATCAAAGACCGCGACCACCTCACCGCCGACAAGACGCGGCTGACGGTCAGCATGTCGCAGATCGAATCGGCCCCGCGCCGCTTCAAGGACGCGGACGCCCTCAAGGCAGAGCTCTTGCGGCAGAAAAAATAAGGATGACCTTGAAGATCATGGTTGTCACACCAACCTACAACGAAGCGGAGAACCTGCCGAAGCTGGTCTCCGCTTTGTTTGCACTGCCGCTCGATCTGCGGCTGTTGGTTGTGGACGACAACAGCCCGGACGGCACGGGCCGCCTCGCCGATGAGCTTTCGGCAGCGGACGCGCGCGTCCAGGTGCTGCACCGGCCTGGGAAACTCGGCCTGCGCTCGGCCTATCTCACCGGCTTCCGCCGCGCGCTGGAGGAAGATGCGCAGGCCATCGCTCAGATGGATGCGGATTTTTCGCATGACCCGGCCGCGCTCGTAGAAATGGCGCAGCGGCTGCGGGAGTTCGACGTTGTACTCGGATCGCGCTATGTTAGCGGCGGCGCGGTAGACCGGCAATGGCCGCTGTGGCGACGGCGTCTCTCCGCCTTTGGAAACGCGTACGCGCGCACGCTGCTCGGCATGCCTCTGCATGATGTAACCACCGGTTACCGCCTGTGGCGACGCGAGACTCTGCTGGGCATGCCATTCGAGCGCATCCAATCCAACGGATATGTCTTTCTGGTGGAGATGGTATACCTCGCGCACTGCCTGCAATATCGAATCGGCGAGTCGCCGATCTATTTCGCGGACCGCCGCTGGGGGAAATCCAAAATGTCGATCAAGATTCAAGCGGAAGCCGCGCTGCGCGTATGGCAGGTCCTCTGGCATTATCGCGACCTGCGGCGCCGCGGCCGCGCTGCGCGTGTGCCTCTCCCCGAATAATCGTCCTGTCGTCGTTATCAAGAGAGATCCAGTTTCGCCAGCCGCTCCCATTCTGGCAGGCTGAGTGTTTCCGCGCGGCGCTTGGGATCGATCTCAACGGATCGCAGTAATACCTCGGCTTGTGCGGGGCTAAGGTGCAGCCCGGCGGAGAGCGAGTTGCGCAGGGTTTTGCGCTTCTGGCCGAAGCCGGCCTTGATCAATCGAAAGAAGTTCCTGAGGTGCTCGGCGGCGATGCGCGGCTGCGGGTGGACGTCGATGACCAGCAGGGCCGAGTCTACTTCGGGCGGGGGATAGAATGCGGCAGCAGGAATGCGCGCGACAATGCGCGGCAGCCCATATACTTGCACACTTAGCGCCAGCAGGCTGAGATCGCCTGGCAGCGCACAGATGCGCTCGGCCACCTCGCGCTGGACCGTGAGCACGATCCGGCGCGGCCGCGGGCCCGCGGTCTCACCTGGGACGGGCTCGAGCAGATGCCGGATGATCGCGGATGTAATGTAATACGGGATGTTGGCGACAACCACATAAGCGGGCCGATCGATCAGCTTCGCAGGGGACAGCTCTAAAATGTCGCCGTGAATGATCTGCACGTTTGCCTGCGGGCCGGCTACCGCCTTCAGCAGGGGGATCAGCTTTTCGTCCAGCTCGACCGCCACCACGCGCTGCGCCGCGGCCGCGAGATAACGCGTCAGGCTGCCGAGTCCGGCGCCGATCTCGAGCACCGTGTCCGTGCGTTGCAGCGCGGCTGCGTCGGTGATCTGCTCCAGGACTTGCGGGTCCTGCAGAAAATTTTGCCCGAGGCGCTTGTTGGGTCGCAGGCCGTGACGACGCAACAGTTCTGCGGCATCCAGGGCGGGGAACGAGGACATGCTCACTGACAAAGGATCGGCTCTGCTTCCCCCGGCGGCGCCGCCACCGGTCCGCTTGGCCAAACGCCTGCTTGAAAACGGGTCACGTAGTCGCGCAGGACGGCGAAATCCACATTCCAGATGAAGAGATTCTTTTTGAAGACCGGGTCGTACATGCGCGCCGGCGTAAAGAGTTCCTCCGGAAAACTAGCGAACACAATATTGCCCGGGGCAAGTTGCGGCCCCGCGCAGGCGAGCTGCGCGATCTGCTCGGGGCTGAGGTCGGTTTGGATGTTGTCCCGGAAAGAGGCGATCAACTCCGGGATCTGCGTGACGATGTCCGGGCGGGCAAGTTTCTCGCGCAGCGCACACAGGACCACGTCCTGGTTGTCGGCGCGCGAGAACACGCCGTCGATGCGGATGCGCGCGAGCGTGAGAGCCTTCTCGCCGGTGAGGTGATGAGGACCTTTCAGGAATAAGAGGCGGCTGCTGCGATCCTCGGAAGTGCGGCCGTCGATGGTATGCTCCAGGTTGACATCGATTCCATCCACCGCGTCCACCACATTCTCGAACGTGCGCATGTTCACGCCGACGTAGTGATCGAGCTGAACGCCGAAATTCAACGCCAGCGTGCGCGCCATCAAGCCGGGACCTTCGGCCGGGTCATCCGTATAACCGAAGCCGCGGTTCCCATACAAATATGCCTGGTTGAGCTTTTCGTGATCCTGGCCGTTGATGTTGTCGGCGATGTCCGGAATCTCGACCCAAAGATCGCGTGGGAACTCGAGCACGCTGACTTTCGGAGTCACGAAGTCGACGCGGACGAGCCGGATCACATCTCCGAGGCCGTACAAGTAACTATTGCTGCGCTGGTCGGAGCCAACCACCAGCAGATTCATCACGACGGGTCCACCGCAGCGGGGCGTGAAGTTCGGCGTGTTCGTGGCGGGCACCAGCACTTGTGAAGTCGCGGCTGGTTGGCCGCCAAGGATGAGCGTTTGAGTCATCGCGGGCGGCGAGGCCGTCCACGTAGCGGGTAGGGACCAGGGTGTGGTGCTGGGGAGCGAAAGGGCGGGACCGAGCGGCCGCTGCGCGTAGAAGCCATACGTTTGCGCGCCGAGGTACGCCACGGCGGCCAAAAGCGTGCATGCCGCGAGCGACAGAAATCCCAGGAAGAGCTTCTGGCCGCTGCTCACGAGGTGGCTCCGCTGGTCTGTATCTCAGTCAAGCACATAGAGGACCGTCTGCGGTGCGGGCGTCAGGAAGTAGACGGTAACCCACGTACCCCATTCCTGATAATCGGAATCGCTGTATCCCAAATCGATCCAGTAGCGGCCCGGTATGCCACCGCCCACGTCCTCGATGGTGGCGTGGCCATATCCCGGGATGTAGACTGGCTGGCCCTGCATGTAAACATACCAGCGATAGACGACCGCGACGACACCTTTCTTAACGGGTTTTCCGCTGGACGTCCCGGGATAGCAACGGTCTGCGGCCGAGCGGCACGGCGAATAGGCGGTGGCAAACATTTGCACGGCGCGCCAGTATTCGATGGTAACGCCGTCGACCACCGCGTTCTTGGGGACGATCTTCGTGCCGTAGCCGACCACGCGCGTCTGCGGCGGCCGGACCAGTGTCTCCGTTTCGGTCTGCCGCGCCACTTCCTGGCCGTCCTCATAGCGGATGCGCACGCGGCCCATGGACAGGCCGGGTTGACCGGGCTGAAGCACCTGCTGCTGATCGAGTTCGACGTCCGCTGAAGCTTGAAACTCGCTCTCGAAAGCAATTGGTTTTTGAGACAATACCAGCGACTCTTGGACGCGGACGATTCGGACGAGGCCGTCCGCCGGCAGCGCCTCGTTTTCGGCGGGAAGGCTATAGTCGAGTCCGAGCAGCGGGACGCCCGCGCCGGCCAGGGCTTCGCCGATCCTCGGTGCGGAACTGCGGATGCGAATCTGCTCGCCGCTCAGCTCGATCGCCAGTTCCCGCGCGGGTGCGTAGCTGACGGTCAGTGAGCCCGTGATCGACGTTTCCGCCGAAGGATCGAGGCGGTCGGCCGCATATAGAGACAGGCCTGCCTCAGCCAGCGCCTCGCCGACGGTGAGCGCGGACGTTTGAATGGTTCGGTGCTCCGCCGGCGTGACGAGCGAGAGCGTGACCGCGCGGCGAACCTGGAGGGTGATGGGGCCGGCCTCGCTGACGGGCTCATCAAGGCTGATGCGATTTCCATTCAGTAGGACGCGGTCGTCCGGGCCAAGGATCATCCCGGATTGGACGAGCAGCTTGGATGGAACACGTTCCGCGGTGCGAATGAAGTGCAGCCGCCCGCCATCGATGATCGACACGCCGCGCACCCCGCTGCCCAGGCTGGTGCATGCACTCAACAACAGCAGCGACGCGAGCAAAGCCTTTTGAATTCGCATGCGCAGATTCTACCCGATTACAAGAGCCAGCACTCCGGCGTTCCGAGGGCACAGGGGCGCCTCGCGGCTTATCTTGTTTTGATGCTTCGGTCTGTGAGACTCCACACATCCGATGCAAACCGCTCGATGAAATAGCGATCGTGAGCAGCCGCCAGGACCGTACCCTTGAATCCCACAAGCGCCTGCTCGAAGCGAGCCCGCGAAGGAATATCGAGATGATTGATCGGCTCGTCGAGCAGCAGAAAGTTGCTGCCTTCCGCGATCAAGCGCGCCAGTTGCAGCCGCGCCCGCTCTCCGAAAGAAAGCTCTCGAATGGCTCGAAGAGGCTCGTCGTCCTCAAAGAGGAAGAAATGCAGGAAGTTGCGTGCTTCGGTCTCGCTTTGCGCCGCCGCTCGCTGGATGGTTTGCAACGCGTTGAGCGCTGGGTCCAACAGTTCCTGTTCCTGCGCCATGTAGCCAATCTTTACGGACTCTCCCACCCGCAGCGTGCCGCCAAGCGGCGGAAGTTGGCCAGTGATCGTTCGCAGCAGCGTTGTCTTACCCGAGCCATTCGGGCCAATGAGCGCGATCCGTTGCCCGCCGCGTAGGTCGAGGTCCAACCCGGACAAAGTGGGTTCCGCGCCTTCGTAGCCCACAGCAAGATCCTCCGCTTGCAAGATGAGCTTGCTCGAGTGTTGTGCGGCGTCAAATTCCAGCTTGATCTGCCAGGCGGCCTGCGGCCGTTCCACACGATCTTCGGATCGGATAAATCGCTCGAGTTTCTTCTCGCGCGATTTAGCTTTCACCGCGACCTTCTTCGCGATACGGCGGACACCCGGCGTTCGGGGCGTCGTGCTCAACTCCACCCGCAGCGCCTGCTGCTTCGTGCGGACGATGTCTTGCTGCATCCGGCGAATGTCAGCTTGCTGATCGTCGTAGGCGGCGGACTGTCGCTCCTGCTCACGCAGATGTTGCGCCAGATAGTCCGTGTAATTGCCCGGATAGGTGCGGAGAGAGTGCGTGCGCGGATCCAGATCCATGATCGTGCGCGCCGTGTGATCCAGGAAGGCCCGGTCGTGCGAAACGATGAGCACTGCGCCCGAATACGAATTCAGCCATGCCTCGAGCCACTCGAGCATTGCGATGTCGAGATGATTGGTAGGCTCGTCTAGTAGCAACAAGTTCGGCTCCTGAAGCAGCACACGCGCCAGCATCAGCCGCGTCTTCTGCCCGCCGCTCAGGTGCGCCACCAAACTGTCTGGCGGTAGATCTGCGAGACCGAGCGGCTCCAGGATGGCGCGCGGTCCTTGAGCCCCGCCCGAGAGCGCATGCAGGATCTGGTCATAGCGTGCCTGGGCAATGGCGTCGCTGGAATCTGCCGCCAGCGCCGCGGCCAATGCGCCGAGCTCGGCGGCGAGCGTTTCGGGATCGCCGGGCGGCCCGAGCGATGACTCGATTGTCTCACCGCCGGAGAGTTGCATCCCTTGGGCGAGGTACCCAATTCGAAGATTCGGAATCGTGGGCGAGAGGCTGCCTGTGTCCGGACGCTCCAATCCGGCCAGGATGTGCAAAAGAGTCGTTTTGCCCGACCCGTTGGGGCCGATCAAGCCGATCCGTTCGCCCTTGTTGATACTGAAAGAGATGTCTTGCAAGATCGGCTGAATGCCGAAGGATTTCGAAACATGATGGACGGTAAGCATGAACACTCCTGTTGCTTAAAAACAAAAACCGAGGGCAACGCCCTCGGCTGTGCGGCCGGCATGAAGCCGGCGGCCTGGATGACCACAGCAGGTCGTACCCTGATTCAAAGAATGTGTTAGCGAATGTCCGTCATCGCGATTGCTCCTGATCGATCGGCCGGATTATATCATCCGGCGCTTATTTCTTCAACAGCGTGCGCATGGCATCGATCAGCAGCGTAATGTTCTCTACGCGGCTGGAATAACCCATCAGCCCGATGCGCCAGACCTGATCCTTGAGGCCGCCAAAGCCGGCCGCGATCTCGATGTTGTGCTCGCTTAGGAGACGTGCGCGGATGGCGTGCGGCTCGACCGCAGCGGGCACGCGTGCGGTGGTGAGCGGCGGCAGACGGTACTCGAGCGGGATGAAGGGCGGAACGCCGATGCCTTCGAGCTCCTTCCAAAGCAATTCGGAATTGGCGCGATAGCGTGCGAAGGCAGCCTCCAAGCCCTCCTCCGCGAGGACGCGCAGCCCCTCTGTCAGCGCGAAGTGCAGGGAGGCGGAGGCTGTGTGATGATACGCGTGCGCGCCGCCCCAATATTCCGAGTAGCCTTTCAGGTCCAGGTAGAAGGAGCCCGGGCGGGTGGCGCGCTTCAGGATCTTTTCCTGGGCGCGCGGTCCGATCGTGATCGGCGACAGACCCGACGGCGCGCCGAGGTTCTTCTGGCTCGCCGAGTAGGCGGCATCGATTTCCCATTCATCGATCTTAACCGACAACCCTCCGAGAGACGTGACCGTAT
>DASXQN010000448.1:0-3908 GCA_036507155.1 Anaerolineales bacterium | reverse complement strand
CTGAGCTCGGCCATGATCACCCGGATGTAATCGGCGCGCTCGGCCACCGGGATGTTCATCAGCTTCTCGACGGCCAGCGCGTAGCCGAAGTTGTTGCTCATCGAGTTAAAGTAATCCAGTCGGTCCGTGTACGGCATATTCAGAAGGTAGGTGTTGCGCTCGCCGATCTTCTCGTGATTCCGGTGCAGATAACCGACCACCGGTTTCAGGCCCGCGATCTCCTCGCCGTTCAAGACCACCGCGGCGCGGAACACGCCGTGTGTCGACGGATGCTGCGGGCCCATGTTCACGAGGATGTGATCGGTTTGAATCCCGTCCTCGTCTGTGGATTTCAGGTGTCTGAGCGTTCCATAGAGGGCTTCATCGCCTTCGGGGATCCACTTCTCGAGGTCGAAATTCTTTGGCAGGGTCAGATTGTCCTTGAAAGGATTCTTCTCTTCCGCCATGTAGAAGTTGCCATCCGGCCAGCGGCTCTTGAAAGGCTTGGTATCTTCTTCGTAAAAGCCCTCTTTCCAGTCCTTGCGCATCGGATGGCCTTCGAAGCCTTCCCACATCAGGATGCGGCGCAGATCCGGATGACCGCTGAACTTGATCCCATACAGATCCCAGGCCTCGCGTTCCTGGAACTCGGCGCCGGCCCAGATCGGCGTAACCGAAGCTACCTCGATCGGATCGACGCGCGGCAGCTGGACCTTGAAGTTGAGCACCGGCCCGCCGATGGTCTTGAAGGCGTGGTAAACGACCTCCATCCGATTCTCGGGGAAGTAGTCGACGGCGGTCAGCGATGTCAACAAATCGTAACCCAGCTCATCGCGCAGAGCGGTCACGATCTCTGATAGACGTGCGCTGTCGACGATCCAGCCGGAGAATCCGGGACGGGCATCCGCTGTGACGATGCCGGGGAATCGCGCCGCCAGATCGAGGGCGGTGGATTCGGTCGCGTTAGCTGAGGGTTGTGTCGTCGCCATTGCGCTTGCCTAGCTGTCCTGCTTCGCGGGGAGGGATTTTAGCTCAGCCGCGCGGCGCGGGTCGATCAGGTCCGGACCCAGCACCGGGACCGGGATCTCGACGCTGTCCCGGCCCTTCTTGTACCAGCGCACTTGCTTGAGCGACTGCTTATCGATCTTTTCTTGCAACTTGATCAGGCCGGCGATCAACGCCTGCGGCGTGGGCGGGCAGCCCGGTATGTAGACATCCACGGGCAGGAACTTGTCGATGCCCGCCACTACGTTGTAACCTTCCTTGAACGGACCGCCGCCCGAGGCGCACGCACCCATCGAGACCACGTATTTCGGTTCAGGCATCTGGTTGTATAAGCGCACGATGGTCGGTACCATCTTCTTCGTGACCGTGCCCGCCACGATCATCAGGTCGGACTGGCGCGGGCTCGGGCGCATGATCTCCATGCCGAAGCGGGACATGTCGTAACGTGCCGTCTGCGCGGCGATCATCTCGATCGCGCAACACGCCAGGCCGAACATCATCGGCCAGACCGAGGAGCGGCGTCCCCAGTTGTAAATGCGGTCGAGCGTGGTGACCGCCACCACGTTTTGCATTGCGTCCGGCACGTCGTAGCCCGGCAGGTTCAATCGCTCATTGTCCATGGATGTTCTCCTCGAACCAGTCCTGGTAGATCGCTTGCAGGATCTCGTCGTTGACGAGCTCCGGGTCATCCTCGAATTCCTGGAGAGCCAGCGTCCAGTCGTAAACCTGACCGAGCGACACCTCTTCCATGTTCACGTCCGGGTGCGCGCGGCGCAGTTCCATCGCGATGGCGTACGTTGCTTCCCAATTCAGGCTCACCGGCTGCTCTCCATTGCGCCCTCGCGGAAATAGAGAAAGAGGGGCAGCGCGAAAGACAGTCCGACTGTCAACGCGGCGAGGACAAAGAGCCAGCCGTTCCGGAGCTTGAGCCTGTCGGCCGCGCCGGGCACGAACAGGCAGAAGACTGCGATGGATAAGATCAGATCGATTGCGAAAAAAGCAGAGATGTCGTTGACGAAGAGTTGGCCGAGCATTAATTGAAGATCGACGCCATTGGCGCTCAAGAAGCGCACCAGAAAATAGTACGGCAGGATCAATCCGACGATGGCCAGCAGCAGATAAAGATTCTTCTTCATGCTACTCCTCCCGGTTGTCGATCTGCGCGCGCTGCAGGGTGCCGGAGTAATCGACGTAGATCGACTTCCATTCCGTGAAGACCTCCAGCGCGCTCTGACCCGCTTCGCGATGCCCGTTCCCGGTGCCGCGCACGCCGCCGAAGGGAAACTGGATCTCAGCTCCGGTGGTGCCGTGATTTATGTAGACCAGTCCGCTGGCGATGTCGCGCATGGCCGTGAATGCGCGATTGACATCCTGCGTAAAGATCGAAGTGGACAGTCCATATTGCGAGCGGTTGTTGACTTCGATGGCTTCTTCGAGAGATCCGACCTCGATGATCGAAAGGACTGGGCCGAAGATCTCCTCGCGTTCGAGCGCGGACCCGGGCGTGACGCCATCGAACAGGGTCGGCATGAAGAAAAAGCCCTTTCCGTTGAAGTCGGCCGGCGCGCCGCCGATCATCAGGCGCGCGCCCTCCTTTTGGCCGAGCTTCACGTAGCCGGCGATCCGGTCGAGGGCGGCGCGATTGATGACGGGACCGATCTGAACGGCCGGGTCAAGCCCATCGCCGAGGACCAGCTTCCCGGTCCGCGCGTGAAGCGATTCTTTTATCTTCTTCGCGATGCCCTTCTGCACGATCAGCCGGCTCGCCGCCGTGCAGCGTTGGCCGCTGGTCCCGAACGCCGCCCACAGGGTCGCATCGGTCACGAGGTCCAGGTCCGCGTCGTCCATCACCAGGATGGCGTTCTTGCCGCCCATCTCGAGCGAGACCTTCTTGTTGAGTCGCGCGGCTTCCTGCGCGATGGCGCGGCCGGTGGATGTGGAGCCGGTGAATGACAGCACGCGCACACCCGCGTGGCTGACGAGCGCCTGCCCGACCTCCGCGCCGGGCGCGAGCAGGAGGTTGAACACGCCTTCGGGTACCCCGGCCTGCTCGAAGACCTCAACGAACGCGGCGGAGATGGCCGGCGTTTCAGGCGAAGGCTTCCAAATGATGGTGTTGCCCGCGACCAGCGCGGGAAATATTTTCCAGGAGGGGACTGCGACCGGGAAGTTCCAGGGTGTGATCAAACCGACCACGCCGGAGGGATCGCGTACGGCCATGCCGAATTTGTTCGGCATCTCAACAGGTGCGGTGTAACCCAGCAGCCGACGACCTTCGCCACCCATGTAGTAGGCCATGTCGATGGCTTCCTGCACGTCGCCGCGCGCCTCCGAGATGACCTTGCCCATATCTTGTGTCAGGAGGCGGGCGAGGGTTTCTTTTTGCTGTTTGAGAATGTCACCGATCTTGAAGAGCAGTTCACCGCGCAATGGGGCGGGAGTCAGACGCCAGGAATTGAAGGCGTCGGAAGCCGCCTGCACCGCAGCATCTACGTCGGTTGCATCCGCCGCGGAGATCTGCGCCAGGACGTCCTCATTGGCGGGATTGATCGTATCGAAGACCCGGCCGCCGCGGCCGTCCGTCCATTTGCCGTTGATGTAATTTTGGAAACGCACGCGTGGCTTCCTTTCGCGCCTGCCGAGCATGTCTAAAACATCACAAGCGGATTATAGCATGCGGTCTTCGGAAGTCAAACTTTTTACGCAAATATATGTTTATATTATTGAGGAGGCGGTATAATCATGGAATGCCCGCCGCGACCGCCCGACAACGCACCTTCGAATACTTGCGAACGCACGGCGTGTGCTCCGCCGCGCAGATCGGACGCGCGCTCGCGCTATCAGCGCCGACCGTCAGGCACCACCTGCGCACGCTATGCGCGGACGGCAGGGTGATGGAGATCGGCCCAGCCACGAGGTCGCGC
>DASXQN010000447.1:0-4019 GCA_036507155.1 Anaerolineales bacterium | reverse complement strand
TGCCTTCCTGGATCAGGTCCAGGAACGGTACGCCGCGGCCCATGTATTTCTTGGCCACCGAGATCACCAGGCGGGAGTTCGCGGTAATCAGGTGCTCGCGGGCCGCCCAGCCGTCCTCGATCAGTTTGCGGAGTTCCATGCGGCGGCGCGGGCTGACGTTGCTGTGGGCCAGCTCTTCGCGGGCCATGCGTCCGCGCTCTATGCGCTGGGCCAGCTCGACCTCTTCGTCGGCGGTTAGCAACGGGACGCGGCTGACCTCCTTCAGGTACAGGCCGATCGTGTCGTCGGTATCGATGTTCGCGAGGTAGTCATCCAGGGAGATGTCCGGGCCGGCGTCGGTCTCTTCGACCGCGGCCAACTCGTCCTCGGTGGGCTCGCTCGAAGCCGCGTCTTCCACGAACGGGATCCCGGCGCTCAGCAGCGCGGAGAATGCCTCCTCGAGCTGCTCCACATCCTGTTCGGCTTCGGGAAAGAAATGCAGAATATCGTCGAGCGTGACGTAGGACTTCTGCCGTCCCAGCTCGACCAGCCGCGCGATCGCGGGAAATTCCTCTTCCTCATCAACGATTAGTATCTTTTCAACATCCATTCTTCCATCCAACTTTCAGCTTACGTCCAGAATACACTTTTTTTGAGCGAAAATCAATAGATTCTCATTCCATAGACGCTTTGTAATGACATTGTTTTACGTTGCCCACAGACTACGGCGTCGGGGACGGCGCGGTTCCGGTAACGGAAACAGCCGTCGGTGTGGTGGGAGCGGGAGAAGGCGTCGGCGTCTCCAAATATGGCGGACTGGCGACAAGCGTCAGCAGCGCAGTCAGCCCGCCGGCGCTCACGATCAGTTTCCGGGAGCCGTCCACCCGGACGTAGTAGCCGGATTGCGTGGGCGTCTGCGAACCGACCTCGAGTTTGTGCTCCGAGCCGCCCGTAAAACGGATAGTGATGAGATAAGCCGGCTTGTCCAGGCCGAGCACATCCAATGGGAGATCAATGTCACTCAGCACGCGCAGCGTCGCAACCTGCGAGGCGGCTGCCTCGGCCAACGCCGGGTCCGCTGCGGTTCTGAACGGCGCGGTCAGCACCCAGGCACCCTGGCCATCGTGCGCGAGTTCGACGGTCTCGCCGGTCGATGCAACGACCTTGATGCTGGAAGGCTGGCCCTCGGTCGCTGTGAACAGAAAGCTGCTCTCGGTGGTGGGCAAAGCCTCCGTGGCTTTGAGGGCTTTACGATTGTTGAAGATGAAGATGCCCGCGAGGACGATCACCAGCAGGCCCAATACGATCCAAGTGGGTGTGCGTATCATGCGATTAACCCTGCCTGCGGCGCGCCAGCCAGGCGGAAATGCCGGCCACGAGCACCATGCCGGGCAGAATGAAGATCGAGCCCAGCAGGATCGAGAGCATTTGGAGCTGCCCGGGAATATTGAAGCTGCGGTCGATCTTCTGGTGCGGCGTGATCTGGATCAGGTTTTCCTGTTGTGCCGCCCAGTCCACGGAACTGACGAAGATATCGCCATTCCCGTAGGCATCGAAGGCCTGGTCGGTCGCAAAGATCGAATTGCCAAAGACCACAACGCGACCCTGAGTGCTTGTGTTCTCGGCAGCGGCTGCCAGGACAAGCGGACCGGGGGTGTCGACGCCCGCGTCCAGCTTGACCTGACCGGATAGATTTTCCAGATCCGTTTCGCCCCAAGATTGGGTCGAGGTGAAGATCAACGGGGTCACGGTTACATCCGCGGGTGACTCGCCGACAGACAAGCTGCGCGCCTGTGGAAGGATCGCGACCCTGGTCATCGTTCTTACGATCGGATGCTCCGGATCATGCGATGCCGCTGTGGCGTACAGTTCCTGGCCCGTGTTGGTCAGATCGATGATCATGTCATTGTCCAGCGTGATCGCCCACGCGGAAGACAGGTAAGCCGCCAGCGGATCCGGATCGGATCCGAAATCCGTGAGGGGCAGCGGATCTTCCATCACAACTAGACCGCCGCCCGCCTGAAGATACTTTTGCAGCAGCGTGATCTCCAGATAGGATAACGGTTTGGTGGGTCCGGCTATGACGATCGCCTGTGCGTCGTCGGGGATCTTGTTCTCGGCCAGCAGGTTGAGGGTTTTGACAATGTAGTTCTTGCTCTCGAGGGTGGCGCGAGCCAGACTGAGATTGCCGTTGCCGCTGTCGGCAATATCCGGCTCGCCGTGGCCCGTCAGGAAATACACGGTCCGTTGTTCCGGGCTGAGCAGCCGGATGAGCGACCGCGTCAGCTCGCTCTCGGTCGCGCTCGAGGCAATCTCCTTCTGTGTACCCATAACCAGCATGATCTTGCCGTCGCCGGTGATCCCGTACTGGCGCGCCTTCACCGGATCAACGTCCGGATCCACGAATTGATAATCGAACTTGCCCTGACTGTTGGCTTTGAAGTCGCGTAGCAACGACTCAGCGTTCGCACTGGGGAGCCGCACGGAGTAGAACGCCAGTGCGGTGACCTTCTCAGGCAGGGAGGCAAGCGCGTGCAATGTCTCGGGAGCGAGTGTGTGAGACTTGTCCTCGGTCAGCTCCGCGATCTGATGGGGATTTTGGAAAGCCACTACATTCACAGCGACCAGGATTGCCAGGACCGCCACTGACATCACCAGAGCATTCGAGCCGTAGCGCGCCTGGCGTCCGCCGAAGAACCGCCGGACGTTGTCCGGCGCCAGGATGCCGTACACGGCGATGCCGGCGATCACCAGCATCGCGCTGACTTGAAGCGCTCGAGTCAAGGAATCCGGATTGGTCGGGGTGAACATTTGCAACGCAACTATGCCTTGCACCAGGCCGAGCAAGACCGTAGCTGCGCAGGCCAGCCCGGCGAAGACGAGCGCCAGGGCCGCGTAGCGCTGCGCGGGTTTCTTTTTGCGGGCCATTAGCGCCACCTCCGCGTCTCGACGGCTGTGATGCCCGTGAACAAGCCCAATACGGTCAGGCTAAGAAGGTAGACAAGATCGCCAAGATTGACAACACCTTGATTAAATGTGTCGTAGAAGTGAGACTTCATATCCAGGTAGTGAAAGGCTCCGCTTCCTACAGGAGAAAAGTCTGCCGGGAAGCCGATCAGCCACCAGAGAAAGATCAACGTCCCCATGGTTAGGAAGAAGGCCGCGATCTGGTTCGTGAAAACCGCCGAAATGCCAACGCCCAAGGCGAGGAAAGCCGCCACTACCAGAATCACTCCGAGATAAGCTGACATTACCTGGCGCTGATCCAAGCCGGGTGTCACCAGGCCGTTAAGAATAATCGGATAGACAAGCGTGATGGCAAGCAAGGTCAGAACAAACAGCAGACCGCCCAGCCATTTGCCGATGATCAATTCCCAGTCCCGTACCGGTGCCGTGAGCAGAAGCTCCATGGTGCCCGTGCGGGTTTCATCCGCAACCAGACGCATGGTCAGTGCGGGAATCGAGAAGACCATCAAAAACACAAAATTCCCGGTTATCGGACTGACGTCGGGCGCGGACCCGAAGGATTGAAAAGCGTTCGCTACATACTGCTGGATCACAGCAACGAAAATGAGGCCCTCCACCAGCAGGACCATAAAAGCCACAACATACGCCACCGGACTATTGAAATAGCGGTCGTACTCGCGCCTCGCGATCGTCCATATATTCCTCACTTCGCACCTCGTTCCTTCTTTTGGGTCGCGGTACTGGTCAGTTCCAGGAAGATCTCTTCCAGGCTCATGCCGAGCGGCCGCATCTCGAGCAGTTCGTAGCCGGCGTTGATCACCGCTTTGGCCACTTCGGGCCTGATATCGCGCCCTGGAGCAAACTGGAACTCGAGCGCGCCTTCATCTTTAACTTCCACATTCTGAATGCCCTTGATCTTTGCGATCACCTTGGGCAGATCGTCGGTCTCGCCGCGCACACGCAGGAAGACTCGCTCCGCGCCGAGTAGGCGGGACTGCAGGTTCTCGGGAGTATCTTCGGCCACAATCCGTCCCTTGTTGATGATCAGCACGCGGTCGCACATGTACTGGGCT
>DASXQN010000446.1:0-10304 GCA_036507155.1 Anaerolineales bacterium | reverse complement strand
GCCCTGGTGCGTGAACGCACTGAGCGCGATCAGTCCCAGCCAAATGGTACGCCGCGCGCTGCGGCCGGATACATGCGCGATCGATCCCGCTAAAAGAATGACCAGGCCCAACGACGCCGGCAGCGCATAGTGCGAGTAACTCGGGAAGGATACATATCGATTGGCGATGATCACGGGAAGTATCCCAACCAGCAATCCCGCGGCGCCCAGTGCGAGCGCGCGGCCGGGCCAGGCGGCATCCTCGGTTTCTGCTATTGGCTGCTCGGCGGTTGCGCTTAGACGGAAGACTAGCCAGGCAAGTGCGACGGCCGCCACGCCCACCGCCACCGCAGGCAGGGTCTCGCGCAATTTTCCCGAGAAGAAGCTGCCCATCAATGGCGCCACCCAGGCCGACAAAACCACGTTGATCAGGCTGAGCAGGGAATTCAGCAGCCAGTGCGCGCCCACCTGAAGCGGGTCGGAGAAGAAGTTGCCGAGCTGCAGGCTGATATCGGTGGCTTTGCGTTCGTTGTTGAAAAAGAAGACGCGCCAGAACAGGAAGCCTGCCGGGATGAGCAGGTTCGGCCAGCCGGCTCGCAGCGACCGCAGCAGCGCCTCGCGCCGTGGAAGCGTCCGTTGTGATCTGTTCGCTTCAAGATGGATGAGCAGCAATCGGAAGACTTCCATCCCCGCCGCGTACTCCACCAATGCGAGGTAGATCCAGCCCATAAGGATGGCCCCAAGCATTGAGCCATATCTAGGAAGGGGAAGGCTGGCTCGCAGCGACTGCACGCTCAGTGCGAATGAAACGACCATGAGCGCCGCGCTGGCAGCCATCGGCTGATACTCGATGCCGGCCACCCACCATGTGAAACCAGGATACAGTGCGAACAGCCATCCCGCGCCGAGCGCGGCCGTCTGCTGGCGCGGCCAGAGCTGGATCAGCAGCCAGTAGGTCGCCAATCCTCCGAGCAGTCGCCAGAAGTACATGCCAAGGTGATATGGTAAGGCGGCCGTGCCGAACCATGCCAGGTATAGTTCGTAGAAAAATCCACGCGCCGGACGATCGCTCGCGAACATGGCATGAAAAATGCCCGCCGGTCCGACCATGGCGTCGTACGCGTAATACCAGTCATCGCGGAAATATGTGAGCCGAAGAGCGTATGGAAGATATGCGACGCCGACAACAGCCGCAAAACCCAGCAGGCTCATCCACGGACGGGCGATCAAGCGCGTGCTGCGGCGTGCGGGCTTTTTCTTTTTTGGTGCGGGCAACGTTGGGAGTTCTCCAAAAAGGGGAAAGATCCCCCTGCGATTCTAATCTCAGTGCCGGCGCTTGATCTACCTAACCAAAATATCCAAGCGCAACGCGCAGCCGTTCTTCCACGGCTTCCGGCGCGTCCTTCGGCAGGGCCTGGATGGCGGACTGTGCCTCGACCACGGAATAGCCCAACACGGTGAGGGCGGCCAGCACCTCGCTGTCCACATCCGACATGGCTGCTACTGACTTGAGCGCGTCCGTGGGCTTGAGCCTGTCCTGCAGATGCAGCGCGATCTTTTGCGCGGTCTTCTTGCCCACGCCGGGCACACGCGAGAGCAGTTCGCTCTCCTCGGCAAAGACCGCGCGCTGCACGGCGTCCAACGTGAGCGAGGACAGTACCGACAGGGCGACCTTGGGGCCGACGCCGTTTACGCCGAGTAGCAGGTTGAAGAGATCGCGGTCCGACTGGGATTCAAAACCGTACAGCGTCAACGCGTCCTCGCGCACGACCAGATGGCTGTACAGAAACGCCGGCTCACCGACCTTCAGCCGGGCGCGCAGCGGCGCGGGCACAAACACGCGCAGCCCCACGCCGCCCACCTCCAGGATGAGCGCGCCGTCTTCGATCTGGGAGATCTCGCCGCGCAGGGTTGCGATCATGGGTCTAATTTAACCACAGATAGAGCTGGACGTGTGCCCCAAAGGAGTATGTTCAGGGACTACTTCTCAAACACGAAGGGTACAAAGGACACCAAGGGCCAAGGCTTTTCTTCTTTGTGCCCGGAGCCTGTCCTGAGCGATAGCGAAGGAGGTCCTTCGTGTTTAATCGTATCTCTGGGTATTGAGATGTGTGATAGCAATCGCCAGTGCGTCGGCGGCGTCGTCGGGCTTCGGTATTTCCAGCATCGCCAGCAACGTGCGCACCATCTGCTGCACCTGACGCTTCTGTGCGGAGCCGTAGCCGGCCACGGCCTGCTTGACCTCGTTCGGCGTGTACTCGAACACCGGCACACCCGCCTGCTGCAGCGACAGAAGCGCCACGCCGCGCGCCTGCCCGACCGCCATGGCAGTGCTTACGTTTCTCTGAAAAAACAATTTCTCCACCGCCGCGGTATCCGGACGATGGAGAGAGAGCAGTTCGTTGAGTTGATCGTACAGCATTTCCAGGCGGGCCTGCGGGCTGGCGTCCTTTGGGGTGGAGATGACGCCAAAGGTAACGGCCACCAGGCCTCCGTCCGGTTCGAGGCGGACGAGCCCATAGCCAGTCGTGGCTGTGCCTGGGTCAATCCCGAGGGCGAGAGTCATTCGGTCATCCACGAAGGACACGAAGGATCGCCAAGGATAAAGCCTTCGTGCTCTTTGTGTTCTGAGTGGAGCGCGTTAGGCGGCTTCGAGCGCGGCCAGGGCTTCCTCGGAGATGCGCACGTTATGGAACACATCCTGTACGTCGTCCAGCTCCTCGAGCGCGTCGATCAGGCGCATGACCTGGAGCGTGGATTCGGTATCGAGTTCAAGCTCCTGCTTTGCCACCATGCGCAAGCCGGCTTCTTCGGGCTGGACCTTCACTTGATGCAACGCGTTTGCGAGCGTCTTGAACGTTTCGACCGGGCCGAAGATCTCGATCGACTCGCCGGCATCCACGACATCATCGGCGCCTGCCACGGCAGCCAGATCGAAGGCCTTGTCGTAAGAGAGTTGGCTGGCGGGAAAGGCGAAATAGGCTTTGCGCTCGAACTGCCACCCGACCGCCCCGGGCTCGGCCAGGTTGCCGCCCGATTTGCTGAACGCGTGACGCAGGTCGGATACGGTACGGTTGCGGTTGTCGGTGACGGACGAGACCATTACGGCCGAGCCGTGCGGACCGTAGCCCTCCAGCACGATCTCCTCGAAGACCGTGCCGTCCTTGTCCTCGCCCGCGCCGCGCTTGATAGCCCGTTCGATGTTGTCTTTCGGCATGTTTTCCGCGCGGGCGCGATCGACTGCCAGCCGCAGGCGGAAATTCGAATCGATATCGCTGCCGCCGTCGCGGGCAGCCATGACGAGCTCGCGGGCGAGCCGCGTGAAGACCGCGCCGCGCTTCGCGTCAGCCGCGCCCTTCTTGCGTTTGATGGTAGACCATTTTGAATGACCGGACATGGGAACTCCTTGCTGAACTACCCTGGCGTGGGCGGCAAGATTATACCATCGGCGCTCGAGGCGCGGAGTCGCGCCGCGAGCCTAGCGCACGCCCTTGATCTGCTTTACAAAGACGGTCCCGAGAACGAAATAGACCACCGCGACCAGGAAGATCACCGTGTAGCCGAGATTGGGAATGTTGCGCGCCGCGCCGATCGGCTGGAAATTGTCCAGCAGAAAGCCGGCCACCGGCGTGGCGATCACCTGGGGAAGCACGAAGGCGACATGCCAGACACCCATGTCCTTGGCGTAATCGTCCATCGACGGCAGCACGTCTGCGGCCAACGCCCAGTCCACGCTTTGATACGCGCCGTAGCCCAGGCCGAAGACGACGCCCATCAGCACCGCGATCGTGAACGAATGTGTGAGGATGAACACCAGACAGACCGCGCCCATCAGCGCGCCGGAGATATAGACCATCAGCTTGCGGCCGTATTTATCGGATAGCACGCCGGCTACGACGGTGGTGATGATGGCGCCCAGTAACAGCGCGGGCAGGAAAAAGGACACCGCCGCTTCAGCCGTATCTGCCACCGTACCGAAGCCCGCCAGTACGAAGGGCGCGCCAATCACGTCGCCCATGTAGTACTGGATGAATTCCTGCACTGTGAAGATGCCCATCGTCACGAGCAGGCGCGTGAGAAAAACCCAGGTGAAATCCGAATGCTTGAACGGATCGAGCATGCCGCGCAGGAACTCCCCCAATTTGAAAGGCACGATCACGCGCGGCACGTCCAACTCGTGCACGCCGAACACCGTCACCAACATGCCGAGCAGCATCACGCCCATCAGGATGAAATACACCGTCGGGATTCCCAACGGTCCGACCAGGAAGCCCATGACCCCGCCCGCGAAGGTGCCCAACATCGTCATCAGGCCGAGGAAACCCGAGGCCGAGCCGCGCTGCTCCGTGGCGACCAGGTCCGGGATCAACGCACTATAGGGTGCGGTGGCAATATTGTTAAAGAGTTCCACGAAGAGGAAGGCGACGCTCCAGACGACGACCGATTCCGGATGGCCAGGCTTGATCAGGTAGGCCAGCCCGATCAAAGAGACGACGTTGCCCAGCGTGCCGATCACGATCCACGGCTTGCGCCGGCCGCCGGGCAGGCGGATGCGATCCGAGAGCGCGCCGAAGATCGGCGCGGCGAGCATCGAGATGAATGCGCCCGCGGCCAGCGCCAGGCCCAGCGCGCTGCCTTTGGTGGCATCGCCTACGGCGGCCTTGATCTGGCTCGGCATCAGGATGATCAAGATGGCCGCCCACATCATGTTGGTGGAAAACCAGAAGAAGCTGAGCAGCAGTTGTCGGGCGGTGGATAAATGCGGTCGGACAATCTGAGCGGTCACGTTGATCTCCCTTCCTGAAACCATGGCCCCTTGAGGCTCGATGACTTGGAAAGAGTCTATACGAGAAACAAGGGCGAGTCAAATTAAAAGCAACAACCCCGCAACTCGCGGGGTTGTTTGAAGCGTCGGTGAAATCTAGCGATTGATGATGAACAGGATGCCGGCAATGATCGCGCAGATGCCTGCGACCAGGTCCCAGGGACTGCCGCCCAAAACACCGACGAGAGCAAGGCCAGCCAGGATCAAGTAGATGCCGAGCAGAATCCACTTCAAGCTTCTCATTTTGTTTCTCCTTTTGGATCGAGGGCGAAATAAATTAGTCTTCGATAGTTATAACTGTTTCCCCCGCGATTAGTTACGGTCTTCACCCGCCACGATTTCCATCGCAAGCTCATGCAGCGCGGCGGCATCGTCTGCCCTGGTTGCCAGCCAGTATTGATCCAGGAGATCCAGCGGGCTCAGGCTGCTGAGCGTCTGGTCGGCCGGCAGGCGGATGCGCGCTTCGGTCTGCGGCCGCTTAACCAGGTGAAACTCAAAGGCCTCGACCAAGTATTTCCGCAGGGCCGGCTCATCGATTAACGTATCCAACTCACGGGGGTACTCCACCGTCAGGCGGACGATCGCGTTCTTGAGCTGTTCCAGCGGCGGCAAGGCGGATTGCAGCGCCTCTGTCACGTTCTCTCCGGTGCTGAGAGTTGTTCGCCGGTCGATGAACGGGCGCGCCCCTGCGAGTTTTCTCCATTCCACCGTGGTCGCCCGCCCCTGCTCGATCTCCACCATCACAAAGAATTTATTGTCAGAGGCTTCACCAAAATCCACGCGCTCGATCGAGCCGGGATAGATCACGGGCGGCTGCTGTCCGTCGTTAAGGTCCTGCGCCTTATGGATGTGCCCGAGCGCCACATAGCTAAAGCGCGGGTCCTTGACGAGGGAGCCCGGCAAGACCAGGTCCGCGCCCAGCATTACCATGCGTTCCGAGCCGAAGGTCGCCCCCTGCACGGACGCGTGCGCGGTGAGCAGGATTGGCAGGCCCGCATCGGCTTCAGAGATGAAATTTTCCACCAATTCCGCAATCCGAGATTCGATATTCGAAAAAACTTCGGTCGGCTCAACTGCGCTCAGGTCGAGGTTGGCGAGGATGCCTGAGCGCGAGATCCATGGCATGGCGATGACCTGCAGCGGCAATCCCCATAGATCTGCGGGCCTGAGCAGTTCCGGCATCGAGAGCACGCGCACGAACGGCACCTGCAGGGTATCGAACTCGTGGATCGCGTGCGCGCGGCCCGCCGCAGGCGAGAGATCGTGATTGCCGACGAGCAACAGCGTCGGAATTTTGGCTTGCGAGAGGCGGATGATGCGTCTGCCCCACTCGCGCTGAAAGGTCGGCGCGGGAGAGCGGTCCTTGTACGCGTCTCCGGCGAAGACTACCAGATCGACTTTCTCCTGGATGGCCGCATCGATGATGACGTCCAGCGATCTAAGAAAATCGAGCACGCGTACGGGCAGCCCGGACCCCGGGTCATGGCGGCCATAGTTGGCCATGTCGATGTGGGCATCGGCGAAGTGGAGGATTTTCATGTTCGAACGTTTAAACGTTGAACGTGCAAACGTTAAGGTTAAGATTACTGCTCATGACGGGGCTTAGCCCCGTCCGGAACACGATCGCTTCGACTACGAGCTTCGCTCTCCGCTCAGCGCGACTCAAGGTTGCAGTCCCAGATCCGCCAGCGCCTGGACCGCCGGCGCCCAATCCACGTGGACGCGCAGCGCGGCGCGGTAGTCATCGATGGCCGCCTGCGTATTCCCGAGCGCGTAATAGGCGCGTCCGCGCCACAACAGACTTTCCTCCAGGGTGGGCTGCGCGACGGTGTCGTTCAGCGTTGTATTGGCCAGATTGATGACATCCTGATAGCGGCCCGAGTAAAAGTAAGCGAAGTACGGCCCGGTCTGATACCACATCATCCGGAACGGCCGCCGGTGCGTGGTTTGATCCAGCCCGGAGTAGGTCGTGAAGGCCTGGTCATACGCGGCAGCCGCATCCGTGTATTGCTGGAGCGCTACATGACTGGTGCCCTTGTTGAACCAGGCGAAGAACAGGTCGTTCGAGCGCATGGTTTGCGTTTCGAGGTTGGCGGTATCCAGCGCGTGCTGCTGCGCCCAGCTCTCATCTGACCAGGGGCCGAGGAGACGCATGACCTCGCTCTCACGGTCCGGCGGGTATACGACCATGAAGAGATAATTGAACGAACGCCAGCCTTCCAAATAGGTTTTGTACTCGCTCAACAGATTCTTGCCGGGCTCCAACCAGGCGTCTTGCACGATGAAGCCCCCGCGGGCGTCATCGTAACCGGTGGTGAAAAGATAGTGGCCGAGCCAGTCCACCTTTCCCGTGTAATCCGCTTCGTAGTATCCCTTTTCAACAACTACGGGGAACCCGGCAGCGATCAGGCCCTTGAGCAGGTCCTCGTCGCCACCGTACCGCATCAGAGCGCGGAACTCGGTATGCTCGTTGACGAAGTCCACCAGCTCGTAAGGCATAACGTTTTTGTCGGGCAGGCCGCGGTCGATGAAACTCTTCTTCAAGTCGCTTGAACCGGGTTTGACCACCCGGGCGATGTCGTCGCGGTCGCCTTTCCAGCCCCAGAAGGCCAGGGCCATCGTGAGGTTAGCCGGTCCGCAATAATTCCAGCGGCCGTGTTGATCGACATAGACGACGCCCTGCAAATTAGCGGTGGCAGGCAGCGGCGTGGACGTGACCGTCGGTTTGAGTGTCGGACCGGGTCGCGGGGTGGCGCTGGGCTGAGGCGTCAGGGTCAGCGCGTAGATGGCGCGCGTCGTGGCCAGCACGGATTCAAAATCCACTTGCTCGGTGGGTTGGAAGACGGCCTGATCAGGTGGGTTGAAAAAATATGTGATGCGGGTGCGCAGCTCATCCACTCGCCAGCCGAGGCGCGAGTGGACAGGCGGCAGGTAATAAACACCCACTGCGATCACGAGCAACACAGGCAACAGCCAGAGAATTCTTTTTCGGTTGAGCATGAAAAAATTATAACATTTCTAAATGAGAGGCTATTAAGGCATCCCGACCGGAATGCAAAACAGGCGGCCATCTCGCGATGTCCGCCTGTTCAGATTGTGTGCTGCTTACGCCTTATTCCCTGACCTCACCGTCGATGACGTCGCCGTCTTGCGGGCCCATGGAGGGACCGCCTGGAGTCTCGGGTTGAGGCTGCTCACGGGCATACAGTTGCTGGCTCAGCGCATGAAAGGCCTGTTGCACCTTCTCGCCGGCTTCCTGGATGCGCTTCACATCCTCGCCTTCCACAGCCTGTTTCAAGTCGTTGACCTTACTTTCGATATCCTGCGCATCGGTGGGCGAAACCTTTTCGCCGAGATCGCGCAACGCCTTCTCCGTTTGATAGATCAGGCTGTCGGCGGTATTGCGTGCGTCGATCAGCTCGCGGCGCTGCTTGTCCTCGCCCTCGTGCTGCCGGGCTTCCTGGACCATCCGATCGATATCGTTCTTATTCAGGTTCGTGGAAGCAGTGATGGTTACCTTCTGCTCCTTGCCGCTGGCTTTATCCTTGGCGGTTACATTCAAGATGCCGTTGGCATCGATGTCGAAGGTGACTTCCACTTGCGGGACACCGCGCGGGGCGGCAGGGATGCCGTCCAGGCGGAAGCGGCCGAGGCTCATGTTATCGCCAGCCATCGGGCGCTCGCCCTGCAGCACGTGGATATCGACGGCCGTCTGGTTATCGCCGGCGGTCGAATAGGTTTCGGTCTTTCGAACCGGGATGGTCGTGTTGCGTTCGATCATCACGGTCATCACGCTGCCCATCGTCTCCACGCCGAGCGAGAGCGGCGTGACGTCCAGCAGCAGAATGTCCTTGACCTCGCCTCCCAGCACGCCGCCCTGGATCGCGGCGCCTACGGCGACCACCTCATCCGGGTTGACGCCCTTGTTCGGCTCTTTTCCATTCGTCAGTTTGCGCACGAGCTCCTGGACCATCGGCATGCGCGTGGCGCCGCCGACCAGGACCACTTCGTCAAGCTTGTCAGCCCCGACGCCGGCGTCCTTAAGGACGGACTCGAACGGCTCGCGGCAGCGCGCCAGCAAGTCGCCGGTCATCTGCTCGAATTTGGAGCGCGACAGCTTAAGCTGCAGGTGCTTGGGACCGGAGGCGTCTGCCGTCACGTACGGCAGGTTGATCTCCGTCTCAACCACGGTCGAGAGCTCGATCTTGGCCTTCTCGGCCGCCTCGCGCAGGCGTTGAAGCGCCTGGCGATCGCTGCGCAGGTCGATGCCCTGTTCCTTCTTGAACTCATCCGCGGCCCAGTTGACGATCAGCTGATCCCAGTCGTCACCGCCCAGGTGCGTATCACCGTGGGTGGCTTTCACTTCGATCACGCCTTCGCCCACCTCGAGCACGGATACGTCGAACGTACCGCCGCCCAGGTCGAAGACCAGGATGGTCTCATTGTTCTTCTTATCGAGGCCGTACGCCAAGGCCGAGGCAGTCGGCTCATTGATGATGCGCAGCACTTCGAGGCCCGCGATCTTGCCGGCATCCTTGGTGGCCTGACGCTGGCTATCGTTAAAGTATGCCGGGACCGTGATCACGGCCTGCGTCACGGGCTCACCGAGATAGGCCTCGGCATCCGCCTTCAGCTTGCCGAGGATCATGGCACTGATCTCCTGCGGGCTGTATTCGCGGCCGGTTACCGGAACCTTGACGCGCACGTCGTCCGCCGGACCTTTGACGACGTCGTAGGAAACCATCTTGCGCTCGGCTTCGGTCTCTGCGAAATGCCGACCGATGAAGCGTTTGATAGAGTAGATCGTGTTTTCCGAGTTAACCAACGCCTGGCGTTTGGCGGTCTGCCCCACAAGACGTTCTCCGCTCTTGCTAAAGGCCACCACCGAGGGCGCGATCCGGCCACCCTCCGCGGTCGTAATGACGGTCGGCGTGCCGCCTTCCATCACGGCTACCACACTGTTGGTGGTGCCCAGGTCGATGCCAATAATTTTTGCCATTGTGTTTCTCCTTCAATTGATGGTTCTATAATTCAGCTTCTAAAGCATACACGCGCGATGCAAGATTCCTGTTAACGCCGTGTTGAGTTAACATTAGAAAGCCGCCCTCGTCGGAGGGCGGCTCTGAATCAGACAGATGGCGGCTTAGGGTTCGGAGAGCTTCACCCAGTCAAAGCCGGCGATGACGGGGGTATTCTCGAACGACGAGACGCTCAGCCCGACCTTCCCCTCCGTCAGTCCAAAGCGTTTCTCGTCCAGCTTGCGAAACAGCTTGCCGTTGATGTACAGCCACAGCGTACTCCCCTGGCACGTCAGGCCGATCTCATTGTCCGCGCCGCCGGGCTGGATGTACTCCGAGCGATCGATGGCGATCGGGGTGTAACGGGCAACGCCGTTCGCCAGCCATTCCCCGTAGAGGACGTTGTAGCTTCCCTCCGAGGAAATGTTGAACTCATACCAACCGTGGTCCTCCGTGTAACGGCAGATCAGGCCGATCGACTC